>DVJQ01000057.1 GCA_018716625.1 Candidatus Galligastranaerophilus intestinavium
TATATTTCATTTTCCCTTTATGCAACTATAGCTATGATATTCGCCTATGCGCTTTCTTGCGGGTTTAGTATAAATTCAGGAATTTTACCCGTTATAGCAAAAGGAATATTTATAAGTGCACTTTTAGCAAAAGGAGGTTTTTCCGTTATTTTTACCCAAACTAAAGAAAATGCAATTAAGGGTTTATATCCTGCTTTTAGCTTCATCAATCTGGTAATTTTATATGCTTACACATTGGCATTACACAAAATAATACATGAGTTCTTTGAAACAGGTAGTGCCATACAAATATTTTTTGGTATACTTTTGCCGATATGTGCAATTATCGGAGCGCTAAAAGCATTTAGAGCAAAAAGCTTCCAAGATTTTATTTACCTCACAAATTCCACAAACTACTGCATAGTTGCCTTTTTGCTTTTTATTCAAAATACACAAGTCCACACCGGAGCAATACTCTTACTTATAAATGCATTAATCATAAACACAGGGCTATTAAGCGCATGTGAAATTTTATCGGCTAACAAAAAAACAAATGTGACTTTTGAAGACTTTAGGGGAATTTGCTATACAAACCAACTTTATTGCAACTTGTTAAGCATAGCTATTTTTATCACAGTAAGTGCAATTCCTTCAGGAATTTTTGCGTCAAGATTTTATATAAATACAGCACTGGCACAAACAGGCTTGTGGAGCAGTATAATAACCTTTATTTTCTCTGTGGTGTACACTATTTTAATTATTGCCGCATTAAACTTCATAAGCGTATTTTATAAAAAACCTGACAACATAAAAAAAGATATATACAAAAAGAGGACGAGACTAAACTACTCAATCCTCTTTGTATCAATCGTTCTATCACTTGCAATGCTGCTTGGAAGCTCAAAAATAGCAACCCTTCTTATAAAGATTCTATAGAAGTGCTGTTTGTATTTCCGGAAGGCTTAACTGTGCTATCTTCAAGGTCAAAGAACCAAGCGTTTGTAAAGTCACTTTCATGTTTTCCAAAATAGTCATCATTCATTGCGGGATCAATATAGATTTTTGCTTTATTGTAAAAAGCAGCAAGTCCATGTTTTGGAGTGTAATCACTGTAATACCTTACATAATGTTCGCTTCCTTTAGCTCCTTGGAGTTGAGATGTTGCCCTATCCAGCATTTTAAGAGTTGCTTGAGAATAGCCTTTATCCTGCAACATTTCAACATCAGCTGTTTTACCTTCTTCAAGGTACGCAAAGCAAGACTGTGTAACAAATAATAAACTTAAAGCCAATATGGTTTTCTTCATAATATACCTCATACTACACTAATAATTATTATATATTATATCTTATTTTCAACCAACTGTTTGGTGTAATTTTTATTTAAAAAATTTTAATTCTCCCAAATCCTCTTTTATAATTTTTTCAAATTCGTCCAAAAGATTATCTTGAGGAACTTTTTTAATCATCTCCCCTTTTTTAAAAATATAACCTTCGCCAATGGCGCCTGCAATACCGTAATCCGCATCGCGCGCCTCGTTTGGACCGTTTACCGGACATCCCATTGTAGCAATGGTTAATGGCATATCCAAATTTTTAAAACGCTCCTCAACTTTTTTTGCAAGAGCTATTAAGTCAATTTTTGTCCTTCCGCAAGTAGGACAAGAAACAAAATTAACCCCTCTTTGTCTTAATTTTAAAGCTTTTAGAATATCCCAACCGGCACGTACTTCTTCAATGGGATTTTCAGTCAGAGAAACTCTTATAGTGTCCCCAATACCCTCAGCCAAAAGTGTACCGATGCCGATTGAAGATTTTACAATTCCGCCCCGTAAAGTTCCCGCCTCAGTCACCCCAACATGCAAAGGATACGGGATAATTTCATTTATAAGTCTGTAGGCTTTAATTGTTGTCATTACATCGCTTGATTTCAACGACACTTTTATAAGGTTAAAATCACAATCTTCAAGCATTTTTATATGAGAAAGCGCGCTTTTAACCATTTTTTCCTCGAGTTTAAGTGTTTTATCCGCCTGCAGTTCCTTTTCCAAAGAACCGGCATTAACCCCTATTCTTATTGGAGTGTTTGTCTTTTTTGCCATATCCGCAACTATTTTTACATGCTCCATTCCCCCGATATTACCGGGGTTAAGCCTCAGCGCGTCAACTCCTGAGTTTATACACTCAAGCGCAAGACGATAATCAAAATGAATATCAGCCACAATAGGCAAGGGTGATTTATTTTTAATCTCTTTTATCTTTTGTGCACAATCTTTATTTAGCACAGCAAGCCTTACAATTTCGCAACCTTCATCAGCCAGTTGTCTAATTTGCTCAAGGGTAGCTTTTACATCCTCTGTTTTTGTATTTGTCATAGATTGAACGCTAACAGGCGCACCCGCGCCAATCTTTACATCTCCTATTTTAATTTGAATTTTTTCCATAACACAAATTCCTTTTTTTATGCTAAAATCATAGCATGAAAATAGCAGTTATATCAGATATTCACGCAAATACATCAGCGCTTGAAGCAGCTTTGGATAAAATAAAATCTTTAAAAACAGATAAAATCTTTTGCCTCGGCGATATATTAATGGCAGGATACGACCCAAACGGTACGGCAAAAATTATAACAGAGCTTGATAACCTTGAAATAATCCAAGGTAACACAGATAAAATGGTGGCTTGCTTCAGTGAAGAATTACTGGAAAAAGCAAAAAAGAAATCCCAGTGCATGGGCTATGCCCTTGAAGATGATTTAAAAATAATTGATGAAAAATATAAAGATTTTGTCAGAAACTTGCCTGAGAGTAAATATATAGAAATTAACGGCTTAAAAATTCAACTGGTGCATGGTTCACCTCGCCAACAGGATGAAAATATTTACCCTAATTTAGCACTTGAAGATGTCGAAAAAATGGTTGAAAGCTCAAGTGCAGATTTAATTTTATGCGGCCACACCCATATACCTTGCGGTTATTCGCTCGAATCAGGAAAAACCGTTGTAAATGTCGGCTCAATAGGGCGTTCTATGACAGAAGATAAAATGCCCTACTGGGCAATGCTTGATATTGATGACAATGGTACATTTCAAATTGAACACACAAGTGTAAAATATGACAACAAAAAAGTCAGCGAATATATTAAAAACCGCGGTTTTAAATGTGCCCTTGACCTTGCAAAAATGTACATAAAGGAGTAATTAAATGACAGATGTCCACGCACTGCACCAAAGTGCAAACGATGAACTTTTAAAAGGCAACGAAGACAAAGCCATTGAAATATATACAAAAATAGTCGAGCTTGCGCCATCTGACGAAATTGCTCTTTCACAACTTATGGACCTGTATTTGGAGCGCGACAAATTTATGTATTACATAATGCGCTCAAACGTCAATATTGTGCAGCATAAATATGAACATGCAATAAATGACGTTAAAAAGGCGCTAAACCTTGACTCTAACTCTACAGAAGGCAGAAGAAAACTTGCAAGGCTTTACAAAGTAAGCGGCAAAAATCTGCGCGCAATAGATGAATTTTTAAAACTTTTAGATATTGATTCAAATCAAAAAGACGCCTACATTGAGCTTATAGACTTGTATACAAAGGAAAACAGCATAGAAAGCGCTATTGGTATAGCAAAAAAAGCGGTGTCGCAATTTGAAAATGATAATGATTTTAAAAATATTCTTGCAAACCTTTATTTTAAATGCGGTGACTACAAAAATGCAATAGATATAGTGCAAGATGACTATCTGAAGGCAAAAATACTTTTGCAAGACGAACAAAACGACAAAGCAAAAGAGATTTTAGACAAGCTAAAGGAAGATAAAAATTTATATAAAGAACAAAATAAAGAGCAACTTGCAGCATATTACCTGCTTGAAGCTCAATATTTTTACAACAAAAAAGACTTTGAACAAGCACTGAAATCTGTTGAAAATTACACGGATATAAGCCTGCCCAATCCGCTTTCTTTTCAAATGAAGGCGCTTATATACGACGGCATGGGGGACGAATTTAGATCATACTACAACTGGGGCTACTGTTATAAACTGCAAAAGCGTTTTGATGAAGCAATTGTAGAGTTTACACATGCGCACAATGCTAATGTAAAAGACAAAAACACACTAATTGAACTTGCAAACCTTTATGCCAACAACAACGAAAAATTTACTTCAATGGAATATTGGAAAAAAGTCTATGAAATAGACAAAGATAAACGTGCAGGGGAAATCTTGGGTGAATTTTACTATCAACAAGGCGATTTAAGACTTGCTGAATATTATGGTAAAAAAATAGAGAAAAAAGAGCTAAAAGAAGCGCAATACCAAGACGAAGGGCTGCTTGAAAAAATTATAAGTTTCTTTTCAAAAAAATAAATGTAAAGAAATATTAATAGTATATACAAAATATGTCAATTGTATAACCTTTGTATTTTTTATTTATATGAGAGTAATAAATATTAAATAATACAGAGGAATTTATCATGACAACAATTCTTGAAACGGTATTCAAAGATGTCGCAACAAGCGCACTGACTAGCTTGGCACAAAAATCAACACAGGCAGCCACAGAAGAATTTGGCGATACACCCGTGTTTGATATAACAGGGGTATTAAACAGTGCAACGAGCGGAGAACTTGACAGTAAAGGAATTTTTGATATTGCAGGCGCACTTACAGGTTCAAGTGGTAATGTTGATTTAACGGAACAATTATGTTCCGGAGTTGGTAAAATTGCCGGTACTGCAATGGGCGGACCCGCAGGAGGACTTATTGGTTCATTATTAGGCAAATATGTGCTTGCACCAATATCTAAAGCAGCAAATAAAATACAGACATCATTTATAAATACCGTCGCAAACGGCATAGGTAAACTTATAGGTGGTATATTTGGCGAAAAATAAGTCCAAATGAAAATAAAATATTTCAAATAAGCAAACAAAAATTTAAAGACAAAAAAAAGCTCTCGACAATGAGAGCTTTTTTAAATTTAAGATCTGGCAGCAACTTATCTTCCCGGGAGGCTACCCTCCGAGTATTGTCAGCGCGAGTAGTCTTTACGACCGTGTTCGGGATGGGAACGGGTGGAGTCCTACCGCTTGGCCACCAGAAAATCTGATGTCATGCAGCTTGTCAGCCTGCACGCTGAAAGTTGCACAGATAATATAAAAACCTATGTATTTTCCTCAACATTAAATGTATTCAGGAAAAGCCCTCGTCCTATTAGTAACACTCGGCTACAAATGTTGCCATTCTTCTACCTGTGTCCTATCAACCTCGTAATCTGCAAGGGGACTTACTGACTTGTGTCAAAAGAGAACTCATCTTACGGTGGGCTTCGTACTTATATGCTTTCAGCACTTATCCACTTGGAACACAGCTACCGGGCGTTTACCGCTGGCGCGATAACCCGTACACTGGAGGTTCCC
>DVJQ01000058.1 GCA_018716625.1 Candidatus Galligastranaerophilus intestinavium
ATCTGTTTCATATTCTCTCCTTCTATAAAAAATAAGGGCATAAAGCCCTTATTATGTATCAATATTTGTTGCATAAACAGCGTTTTGTTCGATAAAATCACGCCTTGGCCCGACATTATCGCCCATTAAAACATCAAAAAGCTCATCGCACAACATGGCATCTTCTATGTTAACCTTTAAAAGTGTTCTGTTTGCAGGATCCATCGTTGTTTCCCAAAGCTGTTGAGGCATCATTTCTCCAAGACCTTTGAAACGCTGTATCTGTAAACCTTTTTGACCGCGTTCTTCTACAAGTCTTTGAAGTTGAGCAAATGAAGTTATCTCAATTTCACCCTCAGGAGTTTGCAAAATAAGAATTTTTTCTTCTTCAATTAAAAACTGTCTTATTTTAGGATATGCATTTTTAATGCGCGCAAACTCGTTACTTTTAATCATATTAGGAGTAATTGTAACAGGGTCATGGTCAATACCTAAATCAACTTTAAAGTAAAACTTATTATTTTCAGGATTTGCACCTAAAGACACTTTGTAGTCTTTAGCTTCGGTTATACCGTAATTTAGCGCGTGATCTTCTATATAGTGAGCTAAATAGCGATAGACCTCTTTAATTTTTTCTTCATTTTCAAAGTCTTGCGGCTCAACGTTTGAGCGAATCAAACCGCGCACAATGACAGAGGGCATTTGATTAATAATAGGATTATGGAATGAGCGATAGTATGTAGACATTGAATAAATAAGGTTTTCAAGCTCATCATCACATACGCTTTTTGTTTTTGTTTTGTCATACAAGCAAAGCGATTTTGTTCCACGCTCACGCACCATTCTATCCAATGCCCTATCGTCATACAAATACTCTGATGTCTTACCGGTTGTAACTTTATACAAAGGCGGTTGCGCAATGTATAAATAGCCGTTTTCAATTAACGGGCGCGCATAACGGAAGAAAAACGTCATAAGCAACGTTCTGATGTGTGCACCGTCGACATCGGCATCTGTCATCATAACGATTTTATGATATCTTAACTTATCGACATCAACCTCATCAGGGTTTTTTGAAATATTTATCCCTAACGCTTGAATCATTATTTTTATTTCATTGGAATTATAAATTTTATCCAATCTTGCACGCTCAACGTTTAAAATCTTGCCTCTCAGCGGCAAAATTGCTTGGAACATCCTGTTTCTGCCTTGTTTTGCACTGCCGCCCGCGCTGTCACCCTCTACAATGTAAAGTTCGCACTTTTCAGGCTCACGAGAAGAGCAATCGGCAAGTTTACCGGGGAGTGAAGAACTCTCGAGCGCGGTTTTTCTTCTTGTTAATTCTCTTGCCTTTCTTGCAGCCTCACGAGCTCTTTGCGCTTGCAGAGTTTTTTCTATAATAAATTTTGCCAGCTTAGGGTTAAACTCAAGCCACTCTTGAAACTTATCCCTAATTACATCGTTAACTGCGGGTGTAACTTCGGCATTTCCAAGTTTTTCTTTTGTTTGTCCTTCAAACTCGGGGTTTGAAATTTTAACCGAAACAATTGCCGTAAGCCCTTCTCGCACATCTTCACCCGCAAGGTTTTGCTCATTATCTTTAAGCAAATTATTTTTCCTTGCATAGTCGTTAATAACGCGCGTAATACCGTTTCTAAAGCCCGTCAGGTGGGTACCGCCGCTGTGTGTATTAATATTGTTTGCAAAGCTCAAAACATTTTCGGTGTATGAATCTGTATATTGCATTGCAATTTCAACATATGTACCATCCACCATTTTTTCCATATAAATGGGTTTTTCAAAAAGCGGAGTTTTATTTTTGTTTAAATGCTCAACATAACTTGCTATACCGCCTTCATAGTGGTATGTATACTCTTTATCGGCTTTTTTATCGGTAAATATAATTTTTAAACCTTTGTTTAAAAATGCCATTTCACGAAAACGATTTGCAATAACATCGCAATCAATTTCAGTTGTTTCCGTAAATATTTCAGGGTCAGGCCAAAATCTTGTTTTGGTTCCGGTTGCATCCGTTTCTCTTATTTTTTCAACATGGGTTGAGGGCTCTCCTCTTAAATACTCTTGCCTCCATACCCAGCCGTCACGAGAAACCTCGACAACATATTTTTCGCTCAAAGCGTTTACAACAGAGGCACCAACGCCGTGCAACCCGCCTGATACTTTATAACCGCCATCACCAAATTTGCCGCCTGCATGGAGTACGGTATGAACAATTTCAAGTGCGGACTTGCCGCTGTCAGGCTTAATATCAACGGGAATGCCGCGCCCGTTATCTTCAACGGTTACGGAGTTATCCTGATGTACGGTTACATGAATTGTATCGCAATATCCCGCAAGACTTTCATCAATCGAGTTATCCACAATTTCATAAATACAGTGGTGCAGACCTCTTTGAGAAGTTGAACCTATATACATCCCCGGGCGAACTCTGACCGCCTCAAGACCTTCCAAAACTCGAATATTACTCGCGTCATAATGTTGCGTTGTTTGTTCTGACATGTAAAATCCCCTAAAAATACTGGTAATAATAATATATTACTACAAAAAAGGCATGGTGCAAATTTTTAAAGACTTGAAAATAAAAATGTTTAGCTAATAATAATACTTATGAAAATAATTATCTATGGCGCAAATGAAATGGGCTCGATTATAGCGGCGGAATTCTTTGAAGACCACGACATAATTGTAATTGACCCCAATGCAAAAAGTCTTGAAAAATTTAACAATCTGGACTTAACCACAATATGTGCGGATGCTTCAAATATGAATATATTGCGCGAAGCAGACATTAAAAATTGCGATGTTTTCATTGCCTGCACAAGCATTGATGAAGGAAACATAGTTGCATGCCTGATTGCCAAACAATTATCAAGCGCTGAAACGGTATGTTTTGTTTCAAAAAAAGAATGTCGCGATTCGCTCAGGGTAATAAGGGAAGAACACAACAGGTCGCACCCGCTTTACATAGATAACATTATATGGCCCGAAAGGCTGCTTACACACGAAATTTTAAGAATTATAACCGTACCCGATGCGGTTGATGTAGAGTATTTTTCAAATAATCGTGCAAAACTTCTTGAGTACAGAATAAAAGAAAATTCAATTTTAAAAGATAAAAAACTTAAAAACTGCCCCTTTAACGAAGAAACGCTGGTTGTAGGAATAGCAAGAGATGAGGAATTGTTCATACCAAACGGCGACAGCGAATTTAAAATAGGGGATAAAGCGATTTTTATGGGCACACCTGACGCTCTTGACAATACGGCGGGACAGTTTTTTATAGAAGATAACAATATTAAAAATATTGCAATAATCGGCGGAGGCTCTGTCGGGTACGAGCTTGCAAAAAGCCTTGAAAATACAAGATTAAAAATAAAAATTGTTGAAAATAACTATAAAAGGTGCGAGTTTTTATCCCAAAACCTTAAAAAAACTCTGGTATTAAATGCTGATGGCACAAACCTTGAATTTCTTGAGCAAGAGGGCATTGGAAACTGTGATGTTGCCATATGCGTAACAAATAATGACGAAAAAAATCTACTGTGCTCGCTTTTAACAAAACAATTAGGTGCAAAAAGAACAATAACAAGGGTTGATCAGGCAGCAACGGCAACGCTTTTTGAAAAAGTCGGAGTCGATGTTGCAATTTCACCAAAAGAAGCTGCGGTTAACGAGATTAAAAATCGTATAATAGAATCTCATGCGGGAATTTTGGCCACGGTTGAGCGCGGACTTGCGGAAATTTTAGAACTTAAAGTAAGAGAAGATTTCCCCGACACGGCGCTTATGAAATTGAATTTGCCGGCAAGGGCGGTTATTGCAATTATTGAGCGCGGCGGGAAAATAATAATCCCCAAAGGCCAGACTCTTATCCGCGCAAACGACAGTCTTTTAATATTTACAAAATCGCAAAATGTCGCAAATATTAAGGATTTCTTTAAATAATGAGATATAATATTTTATCAACCGTTATAGGTTCAAATTTAAGGTATATAGGCATTGTAATGTTAATCCCGGTGATTTTTGCGCTTTTATACCATGAGGCAAATCACTCGCTGCCTTTTATCTGTGCAGCTTTTGTATCGGTTGTTCTGGGATTTTTATTTACACTGCCAAAAACCACCGAAAAAGATATTGACTCCATGAAAAAAACGGAAGCCCTTGCAGGAGTGTTTTTTTCCTGGGTTTTCTTTTCGCTTGTGTGCGCAATTCCTTATCTTTTCTATAACTTTAATTTTACAAATGCAGTGTTTGAGTCTGTTTCAGGCATTACCACAACCGGCGCCACAATATTTGTCGATTATTCAATCTATCCTAAAACTCTTTTTTTCTATCGGGCTATGACCCAGTGGTTCGGGGGTATGGGGATTGTTGTCCTCTTTATTGCTGTCCTGCCGAAGTTTTCAGTCGCCGGCAGACAGATGTTCTCCGCGGAATCCCCGGGGCCTGTGGAAGAAAAAGTAACTCCGCGCATCCGCCACACGGCAAGCTGGCTTTGGGGGATATACTTGGGACTTACGGTTGTCCAGCTTATCGCGCTTAAATTTTGCGGTATGGATTTTTACAATTCGCTTTGTACAACGCTCTCAACTGTTTCAACCGGCGGGCTTTCACCCAATGCACAAAGTATTATGGGATATAATAATCAATCTGCCGTTATTATTACCGGGATTTTTATGTTTTTATCCGGTGCAAACTTTATTTTACTCTACAAAGTTTTTATACAGAGAAAATGGGACTCGTTTTTAAAAAGCGAAGAATTTTTAACCTATCTTGGTATAACAGTATTTTTCAGCTTATCAATTGCGTTTTTTCTTTGGAGTACACGCGAAGGCGGTTTTTTAAAAAGCCTTATTGACAGCTCTTTTCAGGTTATAAGCCTTATAACATCAACAGGCTTTGCCTCGGTTGATTTTATAAAATGGGGCGCCGATGCCAAAATTATGCTTTTTGCGGCAATGTTTGCAAGTGCCTGTGCGGCTTCTACCGCAGGAGGCTTAAAAATTGTAAGATGGATTTACCTTTTCAAATACATAAAAAGAGAAGTTGCAAAAATCATTCACCCGAATGCAGTTTATCCTATAAGGCTTGAAGGCAAGCCTGTTTCTGACGATACAGGATCGCAAATAATGGCTTTTTGTATATTTTACTTTTTTATTTTCGCACTCAGCGCATTTGTCACAGCGCTTCTTGAAAAAAGTCCGGCAACTGCATTATCAGGCGCAATTACAACTTTGGGTAACATCGGCCCCGGGCTCAGCGCAAAAATAGGCCCTATGGGCAGCTTTGACGGCCTTTGCTGTATTACAAAATGGATTTTTATTTTCAATATGCTGATAGGAAGACTTGAATTAATACCGTTTTTAGCCCTTTTACATAAAGATTTATGGACAACAAAATAACTATTTTTCAAGAGCTTTTTTAAGCGCTTCTTCAAGAGTTTTTATCTTGTTTTCAAGAGTTTTTACCCTTAATCCCGAATCATCCGCACCTATTGAGGTTTTCTCATATTGTCTTTTTAATTTTCTATAGTTGTCAGAACTTTCAAAAAAACCTCTCAACATTAAAAGAGCGCCTGAGAATAAACCCAAAAGAAAAGCACAAAGAGCATATATAAATAAACCTATATTAAAATTGTGATTGATAAAATTCACACTTATTGTTGAGTTGTTTGCACCAAAAACATATACAAAACCAACGGTTATTATAACTGCTAAAATTAAACCTATGTTTTTCATTTTTGTCCCCTCATTATTTTCAAAACTTTAATTAAATCCTCGTCCCAATCCTTGGGTTCAAGTTCAAAAGTCATTATCTCATTATTTATGGGATGTGTAAAGCTGAGATAATAAGACTCTAAAACCTGCTCGTTTGTCTTAATTCCCCTGTATTTTTCAATTGTATACCCCTTGGCACCATATAAGCTATCGCCAAAGACGGGGTGATTAATAGCTGCTAAATGAGCTCTTATTTGATGAGTCCTGCCGGTTTTAAGCTCCAGCTCCACAAGTGCTGCTCCGTCAAATTTTTCTAAAACTCTATAGTGCGTAATAGCCTCTTTTGCACCTATTGTGTCACTTACGCGCATTTTAACGGTATCTGACATGTAATGCTTTAGGGGTTTATTAATAATTCCCTCATTTTGCTCAAAGTTTCCAAGGGCAATTGCCAAATATTTCCTTTTTGCCTTTTTTGTTTTAATTTGCTCCCGCAAAGACTTTGCGGCTTCATCGGTTTTTGCCGCAAGTATAAGTCCTGCAGTATTTTTATCCAATCTGTGCACAATTCCGCGCCTGTTTGGCTCAGGCGAGTTTGAAAGTTTATCCCCACAATGATACAAAAGAGCATTAACAAGCGTGTTTTCGCACTCATAAGCACTCGGGTGAGTGAGCATATTTTTTGGCTTATTTAAAACAATTAAAAAATCATCCTCGTATTTAATATCAAGCTCTACATTCCATGGCTTTATAACAAGTTCTTTTTCTTCAAATATTTTCAAATCATATTCGACAATCTCATCCCCCTTTAGCTTATAAGAGGGCTTTTTTGACATATTATCAACAAGCACAAGGGCATTATCAATTGCACTCAGGGCAAGTTTGCGACTTATTTTTAAATAATTTGACAAAAAAACATCAAGTCTTTGATTTTTATATTCGGGATTAATTTTTATTTTTTCCATTTTTTAAACAAATTTCATTTATATCTTCAAATAAAATAATTAAAATAAAAATTAAAACAGACAAGCATATCATAATGTCAAAAACATTGAAAATTGCAAAGTCAACAAAGTTTAATTTTATATAGTCAATTACATACCCAAGGGTAATTCTTTCATACATATTACCCAAAATTCCTGCACTAAAAAACACAAGTGCCAAAATTTTGTATTTGTCGTTAAAAGTTACTTTTTTGTACACATAAACCATAAGTGCACCCAAAACTATAACCGCAAAAAGCGAAAGAAGGCTTGTGTGTCCTTTAAAAATACTAAATGCCCCACCTGTATTTTGAGCATAAATAAAAGAAACAAAAGGATTTTGAGAGCTCACAATTTGGGCAAAAGTATCCGTACACAACTCGGATACAACAACACCAAACTGCCATAACATAATACTTGCAATAAGATAAAACGTAAATGCTCTTTTATCCTTCATTTTTAGAATCTTGTTTTTTATCTTCCTTCACCTCGCTCACAGGGTTAATATCATTATACAAATTAACTCTTTGCATTAAAAAAGCCAGACCCGACATTGAAATGGTCAAAGACCTGAAGTCAGGTGAAATTGTAGTATTTGTGATACCGACAGAGGCAATTGCATATTCATTAAAGCCGTCTTTGTTTGAACGAACAACGCGCTCTAAAATACCGTCTTTCGGGACTTTTCTAAAGACATCTTTAGGTTCCGCACTTGGGTATAAAATTCTTTCCTTGCCTAAAGATGCTGCAATGCTGACACCTCTTTTTACAGGCATTTTTAATGTAAGACAATACTCGCTGTCTTTTGCAACATCTAACGGTGCAATAAATTCCATCGGATATTTTCTTGCGGCGCCGTATTTAACGGATGTAACTTCAGAAATTATATTGTCACCGATAATTTTCCATTCATCATTAATTTTCTGCAAATAAATTGCATAGTTGCATACGCCTTCAAGATAACCTGTTCTCAAATCAATATCTGCAGGGATTTTCTCTAAGCTCATTTTCATGTTTTTTGAGGCAATGACCGCCTCTGTTGTATCAACAAGATTAACAACGGCTTTGTCCCCATAAAGATTTATACTTTGCAAATCGCTTTTATAGCTTATATTTTCATAGGAGTCAAAAGTTTCATCCAGCATTTTTATTAGCGTATCATAATTAAACCCGTCAAAACTTCTGTACTTTTTGTCGTACAGTGTTGCCAATTTCTGACTGTCATGCTCGTTAGAATACTTGGTCAAAAGCGAGATTACTTTTTTAATTTCCCTTATGTCTTCTCTTTTTTGTCCTTCAATCTTTCTTTGCTCTTTTTTTTGTGCAAAAAAAGTTTTTATTTTTGACTTATTTGTATCTTTATCTTTAACAAACACGCCATAAACAGGCACCGCACCTACTTGTGAACAAAACATTATAAAAACTGTGAAAAGGGATATTATTTTTTTCATTTTATTTTCCTTTACCTTAAAAGGGATTATAACTGATTATCTCATAAAAATCATACAATATTTACTTTCACCGTAATAAAGTACAATTTGCCAATAGTCACTACCAAGCTCGTTTACATCAATATATGATTTTGGAGCAGGCATTCTTTGTGTTTTCTTGAAAATTTTACCTACCGTATCGCTAGATTTTTTGCATATGCTCTGCCAAAGAGTAAGCTTTCTCTCGGGCACATACATTTTATAAAACATAGGATCAACAAGTTCTTTTTTATAAACCGGTATAATATGCTGCACTTTTCCGTTAGTCTTAAAAAGTACATACCACTTTCCATCCCTTTCTCTTGGTGTTAGAAGGTAATAACCCGGCTGAATTACCGTATTTTTAAACACAAAACGTATACCTGTTCTAAACAAAGGGTATGGCGCATACATATAAGTTGTATAATCTTGCGTCTGATACGGGTCAAGATTAAAAATATAGCTAAAATCAGGCTCAGGGAGATTATCATAAATTTGGGCGTATTTTTGATTTTCGCTTTGAGCTTTTGGTATTTCATCTTCTGCAAAAGAAACCGGAACAAAAACAAACACCGTAAACACCAGTGTAAGAATGAAAAATAATTTTTTAAATACTGCAGAATTTGCCATATCTACCCCCTTAATGTTAACATAACTGTTATGGAAAATAAAGTACTAAATACAAATCTTGATGCACTTAAAAAGTATGATAAACATCTTGCTGATGAAATTTTAAGCATAAATAAAACAAAATCAACTTTTGAACTAATTCAAAACAAAAACGGTGAGTATAATCTCATAAAAAACTCAATACCCTTACACTCTCTTGTTGGTGCACAAACAGAAGCACAAAAAATCACAGAGAAAATACCCGATATTTCAGAAAAAAACACAATAAGAATAATCTGGGGGCTTGGGCTTGGTTATCTTGCAGATGAATTTATTTCAAGGTCAAACGGCGCAATTATAATCTATGAACCTGACATTGAGCTTTTAAGGGTAGTGTTTGAAATGGTGGAATTTGAAAAAAATCTTCAAAAATCAAACGTATTTTTGACAAATGACCCAAAAAAACTTCTTAAAATGCTTGATATGCTCTCAGACAAAGAAACAAAAATAACAATATCGTTTTTATCTTCTTATTTGAGCTTATATAAAAATGAAATATATAAAACTGCAGAATTTGTGGAAAAAACAAGGGGAGAAAAACAGGCAAATATAAACACGATAAATAAACTCGGCCCTCTTGCAACGATAAACACTTTGTCAAACATCAGAAAAATTATCTCAACCCCGCTTGTATCTTCACTAAAAGATATTTACAAAGATAAAACCGCTCTTGTTGCATCGGCAGGTCCATCCCTTGCCGAGAATATAGAAACAATTAAAAAAAATCGTGAAAAATTTGTTTTATTTGCAGTCGGCCCCTCATTAAAACTCTTAAATAAAAACGGCATAGAGCCTGATTTTTTGTGCATTGCGGAGGCTATGGACACAAGCGCGCAAATTGAGGATATTTGTCTTGAAAATATCAATTTAATATTTGAACCGTTTTCAAACTCTTACCTTTGGGATTTAAAAACAAAAAACAAATTTTTATATTTTTCAAAAGATAATTTTTTAGACGACTGGCTTGCAAACGTTTTAGAAATAAATATTTCAAACAACAAAACAATAGGGACCGTTTCTTATCTTGCTCTTTCAAGCGCAAAAACAATGGGCTTTAAAAAAATAATACTATGCGGGCAAGACCTTGCCTTCAAAGACGGCAAATGCTATGCAAAAGGCAGTGCCTATGAAGATTTAGAGTGCATTTTAAATCCTGATACAAATAAATATGAAATTATTGCAAGAGATTACGAAAGCTATAAACACAAGCTTTTATCAAAAAAATACATAGAGGGAAAATACGCCGATTATTACACTAAAAATTACATAAAAAAACTTAACTCAACAATATACACAGTCAAAGGGCAAAACGGACAAATTCTCCCTACACAGGCCTGCTATGCAATTTTTATTAAACATTTTGAAAATTTTGCAAAAGAAAACAGTGAACTTGAGCTTATAAACTCATCTGCAGGAGGCGCACAAATAGACGGGTTTATAAATTTGCCGCTTGATAAAGTACTAAATGACTGTCTGGTTATCGAAAAAATGCAAATACCTGTGTGCACTTTAAGCTATAATTACAAAAAAATCGATGACGAAATTGCAAATGTTATCAAAATATACAAAAATATTATTGATTTTACTTGCGTTACAACCAAATATCAACAAGACCTCATAAGAGAACTTTCGTTAAGAAAATCTTTAAATAAAACTGCGCAGAAAATCCAACAAAAAATCATCGACATTTTAAATAAACTTATTGAAAACTACAGTAAATACCCTTTTGCAATATTTCTTTTTTCTTCTTATACAAACAGATATTTCGCCAACTTGAGAAAAATAAAAGAGTCAAATGAATTAGAAGCGATTAAAAAACTGCAAAACAACAATTTAAAACTTTTAAACGCCTTTACTGACAAGTGCCACGAACTATTAAACGGACTATCTGACAAATAATTTATCGTTTGAAAGCATTTCTGGCACATTTATAATCAGATAAATTTCTCCGTCTTTTACATATTGCATAAGCTCGTTTCTGTTTTCCTGCCTTTTCAAAGTTACGATTTCATCAGGCTTGATTTGAATGTTATCACCTATTACATCAGCCAAAATTCCTATTTTAAACTCGTCCGAATTAAGCACAATTATTGTACCTGTCGGGTTGCAATAAGGTTTTTGAGAATGAAAATAATTTTTGACATCTACAATGCAGACAAAATCACCTTTTATATTTACAAGGCCTAAAATAAATTCCGGAGTACATGGAACTTTTGTCATTTTTATTTCTTGTAACTTATAAAAACCTCTGATGTCATTCATCTTGATACAGTATTTATTATCGGAAACACTAAAAGATACAAACTCATCCTTGTCACTCAAAATTGCATACGGATTTTTGCTTGTTTTCTCAATGTATTCCAATTTGCGCTCGTGCAATATTTCAAGCGAATAACCGTCTTTGGGAATTAAATCAAACCCGTTTTTATATCCGCCGTCATCAGGATTGTTTATAATCCAATTGTTTATGGCACTCAGGTTTAAAATGTTGCATTGTGAGTCATTATAATCGTATATAGACTCTATAAAATTATGTTCAGTGTTATAAGGAACTTTTTGGATACGGTTCAAATCAACTCTTTTAACATCCAAGACTTTATTCACCATAATTGCAAAAATATTATCATCAACATTTATAATAACTATTTTTGAGTTAAGATCATAAGGTGTTGGCTCAATATTTAAGACAGATTTTATATCAGCGACGCTAATTATTCTGCCATCATACTCAAAAAGCCCCACAATATGAGATGGGAGCCTCTCGGGTCTTGAAAGTTCTACAAATTTCAAAACCTCAAGCACATTTTTAGCATCAAGAGCATATATATCCTCTGCAATACTCACTATTGCATATATTTTCTCCGGTTTTTGTGAAGCAAGTTCACTCTGTAATATCTCGGCAATTTGATTTTGAATTTCCATTTTCTACATTACCTATTTCAATAAAATATCGTCCTTTGAGTGCCTGAGCACATCAAGAGTATCGTAGAGTGCATCTATATATTCATAATGATTTTTATACTTATCATCAAGTACTAAAGCTGCAGCCTTTACTTTAATATGTTCTTCATCACTTAGAGAAGATGATTTTTCTTTTATTTTCTCTACTAAATACTCGAGCTTTTTGTACGCACTTTGATAATCGGAATTAGTCATCAATATAACAAAAATATTTTCATCGTTTCTGTATATAAAATCCCCATCGCCCAAACAACCTGTCAAAAAGTTTGAAATCTTAGCAAGAAGCAAATCCGTATACTGGTTGCCATAGCTGTTTTGAATACTTTCAATAGAATCAACCTCAACAAAAGCAAGGCACAACGGAGCATTGTTTCTTCTGTGCCAATTGCACTCGTAACTCAATATCCTGTCAAAATCAAGTTGCGTATATAATTTTCTCGGGTTAGCGCTGCTCTTTGCGCCCTTATTTGAAACCCTGAAATATCTTAATCTCATTATATGCTCAACCAAGTCTTTTATTGTGCTCAAAAGCTTTAGCTGAGATGAGTTCAAGTTGTTAATTGCATATAAATGCAAATAACCTACTATATTTGAGTCAACGTTTATTTCGTATTCATACTTAACAAAAAAATCACTAATATCTGCAACCGTATTGGTTTTTTCATCTTTTTGCAAAATAACGTTTATTTTAGGATTTTTCATCGCCACGGTATGCTTAATCTCATCAAAGACTTCATTATCCAAAATCAAGGAACCCGTATCAAAAAACAGAGTGCCTTCTTGCTCCGAATCTTTAAATGTCAACATAGCACAATCGTATTTAAAATATCGCCTAATTGTTCCTAAAATCTTTAGAGCAAGGATATCGCCTTCCGCATCAATTTCTTTTATTGCGGCAAAATCTTTTACAAGGTCATCTTTTGCAGGCACACTCGGATTTATCTCTGTTCTGGACTTTACACTTAAAAGCTTTCCTTTAATTTCAAGACTTACCGGCATTTTTTTTATTGTCTCTGCACAAACATTTAACAGCTCTTGAGAAAGCTCGCCTTTATTCACAAATGCATTTGCACCGGAGCGAAATGCCCAAAATTTATCTATATTTTTATCCAATTTAGAATACATTACAATCGGAATATTTTTGGCAATCTCATCCGCTTTAATCATCCGACACAGTTCATACCCGCCCAACTCAGGCATTAAAATATCTAGAATTATTAAATCCGGAGCTTCTTTATAGACAATCCCCAATGCACCAAAAGTGTCACTTGTACACAGAGCACTGTAACCTGATTTTTCAAAAATTCTTACGACCGCATTAGCTTCGTCAATACTATCGTCTATTATGAGTACTTTTTTTGCCATATAGTCAAATATCTTATATAATTGAACGTATAAAAATTATACATTATTTTTCAAAAAAAGGGGATTTATGTCTAAACAAATCAAACAAAAGAACGGTATAAACGATCACTTTGCAAGAAAGCAAACTATTGATTTGATGGTAATACTGGTCATTTTTATATTTGTTTTTGCAGTTGTTGAATATACTGACCTTTCGCAAATTTTGACAGCCGGCGTACTTGTACTTTTATTTTGCCTTACTGTCGTTATATTTGAAGCAACAAAAAAACAATACAAAAAAAAGGCAACAGCAGCAATAAATAACCTTCTTGAAAACGCGATAGAAAACGCAAAAAGAATAGAGGGTGCAACATCTGTACAAAAAGAAAACATAAATCTTACTTTTGCAAAGTTATCAAACATAAAACTTTTAATTGAAAACCTTAAAAATCAAAGTAACGACTTAAACGCTATAATCACAAACACAAAACAAAAAGCTTTGGATTCTCTTAACTATACAAATACAGAATATGACGCAGTTAAAGCCAATATTGAAAAAATGTTCACAATAAGACACAAGATACAAACCATTGCGGAATTAATTCTTGAGTTGTCGGACTTTATTCAATCTATATCTTCAACTATAGGTCTTGTTGAAGATATAGCGGAACAAACAAACCTGCTTGCACTAAATGCCGCAGTTGAAGCGGCTCGCGCAGGTGAACATGGTAAGGGCTTTGCAATAGTAGCAGGTGAGATAAGAAAACTTGCCGATGAATCGAAACAGGCAACATCAAAAATAACATCACTTATCACAAATATTCAACAAAGTGCAAACTCAACCGTTCTTGCAACTGAAGAAGGCACAAAAGAAGTTGAATCAGGTATTGAACTTGCACACAATATCGGCTCTAACATTGAACAGTTAATACTTTTGATGAATGAAATTTCTCAAGGTATAAACGATATGACAGGTTCGTCCAAAAAAATATCTACAGATACCTCAACAACCGAAAATGCAATAAGTGAAATAAATTCTATGCTTGAGAACAACTACAAAGCAACAGAAGAGAATTTCCAAAACATTGAAAACATACAAACTCTTTCAAAAACATTTAAATCTAACATAGATGAAGAATAACGGGCTTTTTAAATGGATTTTTTAGACGATGAACTGGATGAGATATTAAATATTTTCCAGCAGGAAAGCGGAGAAATTCTGCAATCCATGGATAAAAATCTCTTTGCGCTTGAAAAAGATCCGAAAAACCAAGACATTACAATTCAACTTGCAAGAGATGCTCACAGTTTAAAAGGCTCGGCCAGAATGCTCGGTTTTGTAAACATACAGAGCGTTGCACACAAGGTCGAAGACATCTTGGGACTCATACGAGATAGAAAACTTGAACCAACAAGCAATGTAACAGACACAATTTCAGAGGCTCTTTCTCATATCCAAATTTTAATCAACAAAACCGTTGAGAATAAAAAAGAATACAACTGCGATGATACAAAAAATTTCATTGAAAAGCTTGAAAAAATTTCACTTTCCAATGATAACAACGAATCCAAACCAAAGATAACATATAACTGTAGTGAAAGTACCAAAAAACTGCTCTCAAAACTCAATAAAATTGAGGAACTTATAGTACAGATAATTTACATATTTTCATCAGCAAGACAGAGTAACTGTTTTGATGAAATAGGAATAATAAAAGCACCTCTTGCAGAACTCAACATGATAGCAAGAGAAATAGGAATAAAAGAACTGGAAGGGCTTTTGGGAGAAACCGGAAGATATATTTCATCAATTAATGCAAAACATATAAGTGAAAATGAAATACTCGAGCTTAATTCCAAAATAGATGCTATAGAAGAATTTTTCAGCACATATTGCAAAGAAAGGGACATAACAACTCAAAACTACTTTGACATAGCAAACGAACTTTTGACAAGCAATGATGAAGACAATACAAAAACAAACAAAGCTGAAGACAAAGAAATAATAGCAGATTTAATCGACAGAATTTATGAAAAGTTGAGTCTGCTTGAAATTAATCTTGAGTTTTTACCGGATATAAAAGAGCTTCTAACGCAAGTTCTGACAAAAATAAAAAACGCTGAAATCAAAAAAATATTTGAAACTATTTTAAAAATTCTCGACTTGTATCAAACGAATTCTAAAAACCTTGAGTCAGACACGCTTGAAGCCATAAAAGAGATTTGCGAAAATACAAGGAAAATTTTCGAACCTGAGAGTATAAAACCTGAAGAGAGAAAATTTGAAATAGAACTTTTGCTGCAAAAAATTACCATTGTCGAGCAAATGTCAAAATTAAATATAGCAAAGCCAAAGCCCAAACAAAACCTCCCAAAAACGGAAAAAACCACTCAAGACTGGATAAGCACAATTGACACAAGCGACATTAAAACACTCAGGGTAGATTCCCTCAAGCTTGATAAACTCGTAAATCAAATAGGCGACCTGATAATAACAAGAATTAAAACAAACGAACACTTAAATGTTGCAAAAAATATCCAAAACGAACTTTTAGAGTGGCAAAAAAGTTTTAACAAAATGGGATATTATATAAAATATTTTGACAGAAAATATATCGCAAACTCAACCTTGGGAGTAGCGCTTGACCCCAGAGCAATCTCAGCTTTTAATAAGCAACTTATGGTCCTGCAAAATTATCATGCCGAGAAAATGGTGCACCTTGTAAAAGAAACTGCTGATCTTTTTAAACAAATGCAAGAAAACGATTCTAAGCTCAATTCTGCCACAACAGAGATTGAAAGTATGGTAAAAAATATGCGCATATTACCGCTTTCAACCATTTTTCACCTGTTCCCGCGCATGGTGCACAATATTGCAAAAGACAAAGGAAAGCAGATTGAATTTATAACAGAAGGTGCAGATGTTGCAGCAGATAAAAAAATCATTGAAGAAATAAAAATCCCTCTAATTCATATTTTAAGAAATTCCATAGACCATGGGATTGAACTTCCCTCAGAGAGAAAAGAAATAGGTAAAAACCCTGTCGGAAAAATTACTATAAGTGCAAAACACCACGAAAATAAAATTATCATTAACATAACAGATGATGGTAGAGGATTGGATATTGAAAAAATAAAACAAAAAGCACTGGAAAAAGGACTTTTAACACAGGAAGAACTTGATGGAATTGACGAGGAACACCTTATAAATATAGTTTTCTACCCCGGCTTTACAACGGGTGAATCCGTAACGGAACTTTCAGGAAGGGGTCTTGGGCTTGATATAGTACATACGAAAATCTCTCAACTAAACGGCAGAGTCGATATTTACAGTGAATTTCGAAAAGGAACGGTTGTAACAATAGAGTTGCCTGCAACTATGGCAACAATTAAGACATTCATTGTATCCGAGCAAAATCAACTTTATGCGATACCAACATCATCAATAAAAACGGTTTTAAGAGTAGACACAACAGATGTTTTTGAACGTGACGGCAAAAACTATTTTGTTCATAATGACGATGTAATACCTATATACACTCTCTCTCAAATACTTGAACTTGAAAATATTCCAAGATATGCCAACAAATATACCCTTATGATTGTAAAATCAGAAAGTGCGACCATAGGAATAATTGTAGAAAAGCTCATCTGCGATCAGGAGGTATTACACAAAAAACTAGAAGCGCCTTTATTTAAAGTAAAAAACATATCAGGAATAACAACCCTTGCAAACGGGGAAATTTGTTTAATATTAAATGTTGGCGACATATTCTCTACCACACTGCCCAAAAAGATAAACACAAGAATAACAGCCTCGAACAAAGCCATAAAAATGAAGGAAAACTATGCACACAAAATACTTGTAGTTGATGACTCTCTCACAACAAGAACTCTGCAAAAAAATATCCTGCAAAGCTACGGCTATCGTGTTCAAATAGCAACAAATGCACCCGACGCACTTATAAAAATGCACAAAGAACATTTTGACCTGATAATAACAGACAATGAAATGCCAAAAATGAGCGGGCTTGAATTTGTTAAACATATAAGAAAAGAAAGTATGTGGTCGAACATACCAATTATCGTGCTTACATCACTTCCTGAATCAAAATGGGGTAGAGCATTTAAGGATGCAGGCGCACAAGCATATGTTCAAAAAGACCGTTTTGAGCAAGAGGGTTTTGTAAAACTTGTGGACAGTTTTTTAAAAAAGGCTGCAAATGAGGGTTGAACAGTATATAAAAAATTATTCAATGTCAAAAAACGATATTGAGCACTTTAAACATGTTGAAAACATCAGCTTAAAATTGTATAGCGAACTTATAAAAATTTTTCCAACCAACCCGATTTTAAAAATTCAAAACGCACAAAAATTAATATCCTACAGCGCACTTTTACACGACATTGGGGCATTTTTAGAATACAAAACCAAAAAACCGCACAACAAAGCAGGTTGTAAACTTATTCTGGAAAATAAAATAGATGATTTATGTGAAGAAGAAACAAAAATCGTTGCACTTTGCATAAGATATCACAGAGGAGCAAAACCAAAAGAAGGTAAACACAAACTGTTTCAATCCTTAAATAATGAAGATAAAAACAAAGTAAGAGTTATTTCTTCAATCATAAGAATTTCAGATGCGCTTGACTCCAACCACACCCAAAGCGTTGAAAATATACACCTAACATACGATTTTAAACAATCTTTATTGATTTTAAATCCTTGCATAAATATAATCTTCAATAAGGGGGTTTATCAGGTTTTCAACAAGAAAAAGACCCTTTTTGAGGATGTATTTAAAGTAAAAATTTGCCTTCAAAATGATTAAATTTGCTAAAAAAATATTATTTTTAGTCTTTACTTTGGGCATATGCACCTGCACAAGCGCGTTTGCAAGTGAAAAAATTAACGCAGGGGTTGTGTATGAATTTTATCTTGATTTAAAAAATCAAATCCCATCTTGTGTTAAATATGGTGTAAAAAACCTGCCAACAATAAACAATGAAGAAATAAATGTTGCATATTTTAAAAACTTTAGACCTCTAAATATGCTCTCGCTAGAAGAAACATATACAATAAAAAAAGCAAACGCTAAAAACTGCAGCAAAACAGAAATTCCAAAAGAATATAATATAAGTCTAAAAGAAGGAAAGGTAGCTGCAGCAGCAAAAGTTGCCCCTACATACGACGAACTTTTCAATCGAGCACTTTACTTTAAAAATAAAGAAAAATACAAAAACGCACTCAGCACAATAGATGAAGCACTAAGCAAAAACCCGCTGAGTCTGGAGGGACATTTCTTAAAAGCAGATATATTAAGGCTTTGCGGGAAATTTAGAGAAAGCGTTTTTGAATACGCCCTTGCAATAGATATAGACCCAAACTGTACCGACGCGTACTTTAACATTGCAAGAATACTGGAAAATACCGATAACAAAGAGCTTGCACTGCAATACTACAGACACGCCTACACTACAAACCCCAACGACTATGAAATAAGAAATATAATTTTAACCTACGAAAGAAACAATATTAACTGACTACACTTGCTAAAAGTGCCTTTTCCATTTTATTGAGCATTTGTTTAAACCTTTCAATGTCATCTTGAGTAGAAATAATTTTGCATAAAGTGCCGTACCTTAACAACCTTTTGTAAAGCTCTGCTTTATCCTCATAATTATTCGAAACAACAATAGAATCCTCTTTTATCTTTATTACTCTTTCGCCCTCGTAAAGCGTATATGTCTTTGCCAATCTGCCCATTATTTCAAAAACGGTATAAGGAGCAAATGCAGATTTATTTGAAATTTCAGGGGTAGAGTATATTTCATTTATTGCACTTAAAAGCAGAAGTTCATATTTTTTTGTATCTTCATTAAACGCATGTACATAAACAGCATTATCACAATATTTAAACGATATATGAGAAACAGTTATTTTTTTATCTTTATACAAAACCTTGACTTTTGAATTTTCATAACCGTATTTTATCAGTCTTGAAATTTTCTCTTTAAATATAAAAGGCTCAGGCGTTATTTTGACACATTCACCAAGATTTTGTGCATATTTTTCATATCCGCATTCATCGGCAAGAGAAAGAATTTTTTTTATGGCACTGATTAAATCCTGATGCATATTTTTATCGTACAACTTTAACCCCAGATTAACAAAAACCGCAAGATAATAATAATCTTCATCCGACAAATTCAGTGTAAAGGGTATGCTTGCAAGGCAATATTTGCCTCTATTCTTTTTTATAACGCAGCCTGCCTCTTTAAAGGTTTTAAAATATTTTGCAAGCGTTTCTTTGTTTATCAAAATACCCTCTACCTGCAATGCTGCAATAATTTCATTAACAGTAAGCGGATTACTATAGAGCATTTTAAAAATTTTCATTATACGATATGATGCATCTATTTTTCTCAACTATACATCCCCCTTACATCTTGAATTATTTTAAGGACTTTTCGGTTGATATCTTCATTTTGAATCTCTATAAGGTTACTACCGCAAGAAAGAATTTTCTGTATTAGATTAAATTCGCTCAAATATTCCTGACGAATTAGCACATAATCTTTTTCTATTTTTAAAATCTTTGCATCTTTATTGATTCCAACAGGTACAGAGTAGTCATTTGAAATTTTATATAAACACTCTCTTGGCTTAATATCCAATTGCGAGTTTACCTTTGAAATTTTAACTATTTTCTTTATATGATCAGTCCTTAAATACACAATTCCGTACTGCTCGCAAAAGCCCCACAAATATAATTTATCGTTTTTCTTTGAATATTCTATTTTTTCACATCTTAGAGTCATCTCTCTTTTTTTACCGGAAGGAGAAGCATAGAAAACTACTATCTCGTTTTTATGCTTACAATGAACATCCAATTCCTTCAAGATTTTAAAATTCGTCCTTAAAATGTTGCCAAAATTTAAAAGTGACTCTGCTTGTTCATCAGATTCAATCAGTTTTGAAATTTTTTCAAAAACTTCATACAAAGAGATAATATATCTGAAGTCCATAAACTGAAAAAGGGCTTTTTTAGTCCCCAAAAGAACTCTCATTTCCTTTTTTGTAAATTTAATTTTAATAGGTATAAGTTTTAGTTCATAACAATAATTATTACTTTTATTGCCCGAAATAATCTCAAAACCTGCTGATTTCAAGGTATTGATATCAAGAGTAACAGTGTCAGCCGTAACCTCTTTTAAATTAGGGTTTTTGGATATTTCTTCCATAATTTGAGCTTTTGACACAGGACCCCTCAGCAAAAGCTGCATCACAAACAATACCCTTAACCCCGTCTGTGCCAAATTATTATTAATTTTAAGCATAAACTACCAAAACTTTTTAAAGACAAACCACATCATTATAGTAACAAAAAAAGGAACTCTTAGCACAACATTTACAAATTTATCTCAACCATGCGTACTATTTATTAAGAAATATTAACGAAAAAACATGTAATAAGCCAAAAAATTTGCTATAATCATAAAAGGATGATAATACAAGGAGAGTTTTGAGTATGTGCCCATCAAACCAGCTTAGCGACAAAGAATACGAAGAGCTTCTCAAAAAATACGAATACAGTTTTCAAAAGGGCGACTTGGTAAAAGGCACTGTGTGCGCTTATGATTCCGAAGGCGCAATAGTTGACATTGGTGCAAAAACAAATGCAATATGTCCTGATAGAGAAGCAAAAATTAACAAAGATGATAATATTGAAGAAATTCTTGAAAAGGGTAAAGAGTATGAATTTCTTATTATCAAAGAAGAAGATGATGACGGAAGATTTACGATTTCGTACAGAAAAGTAGCAATGGCTTACAACTGGAAACTTTTAGAAGAAGCCAAAGCTCAGGATAAGGTTGTTGAAGGTATTGTTGTCCAATCGGTAAAAGGTGGCGTCTTGGTAGATGTTATGGGAATAAGAGGATTTGTGCCCTCAAGTCACCTGCGTTCAAAAGAACCTGAAAACATTGTAAATCAAAAAATTGAACTCAAGGTTTTAAGTATGGATATGTCACAAAACAACTTCATACTGTCTAACAAAAAAGTTTACACAGACAGCATAGAAGAAATCAGAAAAGATGTATTCGGACAACTTGAGGTAGGTGCCGTTGTTAAAGGTGAAGTAGTAAGAATAGCTGATTTTGGGGCTTTCATAGATATTGGCGGAGTAGATGGGCTTTTGCCGCTTTCGCAAATTTCTTGGCGTTGGGTAGATCACCCCTGCGACATATTAAAGGTTGGTGAAAAAATTGATGTTGAAATCATAGGAATTGATTTAGACAAACAAAGAGTTTCTCTGAGCCTTAAAAATCTTGAACCGGATCCTTGGGTCGAAGCTAAAGGAAAAATAACCGAAGGTGCAAAAGTAAAAGGTAAAATTACAAGAATAAAACACTTTGGCGCTTTTGTTGAAGTTTACCCTTGTGTTGAGGCACTTTTGCCGCAAAGTGAGCTTGTACAATACCAAAACGAACATGGTACAATCCTTGATGTAGGTGATGAAATAGACACCACAATTTTAAAATTTAATCCTGACGATAAAAGAATATCGTTAAGTGTCACTCACAATGAATAATAAAAAGACTGGCGCAAGAGTTACATCTGCGCCAGTCTTATAATTTCGCTCACACTTGTTTGATAATCCGTTTTATCTTCTCCTGATTGAATAAGATACCTGTCAATTTTATCCATCAAGCTAATTGCCTTATCCACAAGCGGGTCAGCCCCTCTTTGATAAGCGCCGATATTTATTAAATCCTCGTTTTTAGCATAACTTGCAAGCAAAGAACGAATCTTACCTGCAGCGTCCTTATGTTCTTTATCCACAATATTATTCATTACGCGCGAAATGCTCTGCAGTACATCAATTGCCGGATAATGATTTTTATGCGCCAAAGAGCGCGACAACATAATGTGCCCATCCAAGATACTTCTTGCAGTATCAGATACAGGCTCATTAAAATCATCACCCTCAACTAAAACTGTATACAGACCCGTTATTGTGCCGTATTCATTACATCCTGCACGCTCCAAAAACTTTGGCATAAGCGCAAATACCGAGGGGGTATAACCTCTTGTTGCGGGAGGCTCACCTACTGCAAGCCCCACCTCCCTTTGTGCAAGCGCAATACGGGTAACACTATCCAGCATAAAAAGGACATCTTTGCCTTTATCTCTAAAATATTCCGCTATCGCACAGGCTACAAAGGCTGCCTTAATTTTTACCAAAGAAGGCTGCTCTGAGGTTGCAACAACAACTACCGAGCGTTTCATGCCATCAACACCCAATGTATGCTCGATAAACTCTCTCACCTCTCTGCCGCGCTCACCTATGAGGGCTATTACATTAATGTCAGCAGACGTATTTTTTGCCATCATTGCAAGCGTTGTACTTTTACCCACGCCTGAACCTGCAAAAATACCCATCCTCTGTCCCTTGCCAACGGTTATTAACCCGTCTATTGCCCTTATGCCAAGGCTCAGAGGCTCATCAATCGGTTTTCTTTTAAGAGGATTAATCAACTTGCCGCTTGTTGAATAGTATTTATCCGCCGCTATCTCTCCTAAGCCGTCTATAGGATTGCCAAGCCCGTCCAATACACGTCCCAAAAGAGAATCCGACACTTTTACTTTCATATCGGAGCCGCTGTTCACAACTTTTGCACCTGCCTTCAAGCCTTCAATTGAGCCAAGAGGCATTAAAAGAATCCTGTTTTCCCTAAAGCCTACCACCTCACAAGATATCGGCTCAATATCATCCGATACTATATGACACAAATCCCCGATAGACGATTCAGGGCCGTCCGCCTCGATTATAAGACCTATAATCTCTACAACCTTGCCGACTTTTACAACAGGGTTTATATCATTTAGGATTTTTTTATAAGGAGAAAAGTCAAACTTATCCAATAATTTCTCCCTCGTCATCATTATCAGACGAATTTAGCTCTTTTAAAAATTCATTCGAGATTTGATTTAATTGCGATTCAAAACTCAAGTCCAGACGCTCTTTTGGAGTTTGGATAATTAAAGTATCATCGCAAAATTTTGAATTGTATGTCAACTTTAT
>DVJQ01000059.1 GCA_018716625.1 Candidatus Galligastranaerophilus intestinavium
CAATTTATTTTCAATAAAGTCTACAAGCGTCATATCTGCTTGATTTGAGGGCACAAAAGGCTCATTTGGTTCATATAAAAAATCAGCTATTTTCAAGTAGATTTTTTTTCTTATCGTACTTGCGCCAAATTCTTGTTTATCACTCAAAAGTCTTGATGGGATTATATTATGCCCGTCAATTTCAAAAATTTTAAAAGGAACATCTAAAAGATACTCGTAATTTTCAATAGGATTAAAATCGATTATTAAAACAGAGGTTTGAATTTCCTTCAAGTACTCTTTGAGAGCAGCCTTTGTACCTCTAAAAATTTCAAATTCAATCTCTTTTTTTTCAAATTCCTCTTTTGCAATGTTTATCTGCTTTTTTATAAAATTTTCTTTTTGTTTGTATAAAAAATGTTCCCTACGATGTATTACCCTAAGGGGTAAATTAAGCTCTCTTTTTAATTTTTTAGCAAAATCAAGCGCCATATTGTCTTTTGCTCTTATTTCCCTTTGGCAAAGATAGACAATCTTACCCTTTTTGATTTCATTATTATTAAAATCAAAAATTCGCCTCATATCAGGATTTTTCATTTCAGGCAAAGCCTTTGGGATGTAGTTTAACATTGTATTTCTTATTATTCTCGGCATTTTTAAATTCCTGATTTAGTTTAAAATGAAATATCCAAAATTCAGATATGTTGCAAAAAGCGTCCAAATAAGGTACGGGATAAGAATTAAACCTGCAAATTTCCTCACTTCATAGAATTTTTTTATTGTCAATATAATAAAAACATCCATTAGTATAATTACAATCAATGCCAATAAAATATTTTTTGTCCCGAAAAATACAGGCGTCCAAATGAGATTTAAAATCATTTGCACTAAAAAATAAAGGTAGCCGAGCCCCTTGTTTTCATCCTTTTTTAGAAAATATAAAACAAACGAAAAAGCAATTGTTAAATACAAAAAACTCCACACAGGAGCAAAAATCCAAGCAGGAGGAGTGAGATAGGGTTTTGTAAGACTAAAATACCAGATATAATCAAGCATAATAAGATTTTAGCAACAATTACACAAAAAATAATCAGACAAAAGAGCAAATGGTATATAACGCTTTTGGCTAAATTTAAAATATTTTTGTAAATTTTTATTAATTTTTTTAAATTTCTGTCCGATTTGGACGATATCAAAAAACAGAAGGATTAAGAGTTTGTTATAGTAAATAAAAATGGAATTTAGTAATTTTAGGAACATAAAAAACAAAAAAACGACTTTTTTGGCTTCTTTGGATACTCTTAAAGCTCCACAAGAGAGCTTGTACAATCCATCCTTGCATGGCGCAAAAACAGACAATGTATCTTTGGGGAATACCTTTTTGCAAGATACAAAGGCACTTTTAGATGAACTTGAACTTGTAAAATCTCAACAAGGTTTAGTGGGGAAACTCTGGGATGGTTTCAAAAATCTCACCAACATCGGTGCAGGCTCAAAAAAAGTAGAGCTCGCAATAAAACAACTGCAAAACGGTGAAATTAACAAAAGCGAAGCAAAAGAAAAACTTGAACTCTACAAAGACGGGCAAAAAACTTGTTTGGACGTTGTTGCGGATATGTTCTCAAGTATTTTTGCAATAGGAATATTTGCTGCAACAGTCCCAACAGGGGCTCTGGGTCTTGGTTTTGGTCTTTGTTTGTCGACTCTTTCTGCAGGTACAATTAAAGTCGGACTAAAAGGAATTGATTCAAAGTTAAACGATAGGGAATACAGCGCTAAAAATGCTATTTATGATGTTGTAACGGGAGGAATAAACGGATTATTTGCGCCTGTTACAAACGGCTTGGGCTCGTCTTTAACAAAGACAATAGGTTGCAAACTCGGTCTTGAAATAGGGGGAGATATTGTCGGACAAGGGGCAAAAACCACCCTAAAGAATTTAATTGTAAATCAAAGTATAGACGTTACAGGCGGTAATATTGCAAAAAGAGCGGCAGCGCTTGGGGCGGGTATGGCGCTTGACGGGGCACTGGGCGGCAGTGCGGACAATACAACAAGAGCAATACTTGAAGGTAAGGATGCAAAAGATGTTGCAAAATCAAGCTTGAGCGGTTTTCTTGGCGGTTTAATTTTCTCCCCGATTATCGGCGCAGGCTTTAGAGTTGCATCTAAATTAGGACAGGGTGCAGGAAAAAAAATATTCAAAAAAAATCCTGTTTTAAATATTGATAAAACAAATAATAACACTCCTGTTTTTGTAAATGATGGGCAAAATACTGCATTTAGGGGCAAAAAAGAGATTGAAATAAAATCTTTGCAAGAAATTAAGGCAGATACCCCCGTTGTTAAGCCTGCATTTTCCTGTGATGTTATTGAAAATTTGGAAAAATCCTTCAATGCTATTCCTCAGGAAAAAGAACAAAGAGTGAACTTTTTAATGGATTTTTTCCAAACTGATTTAAAAACGGGCGAAAAAACTTTATATAATGAAACATCTGCAGAATTTGCAAGCATTCAAAATGAGGCAATGAGGCTTGCAAAGTACGATGACGATAAAATAAGATTAGCTCTTGAACATTCGCTTAAAATGTCGCAAATAAACAATGTAAATGTACCATACGGTTACTTGGCGGCATATTTAGACATTTATCCCGACTTGTACGGAAAAATAAAAGAAAGAAATATATACGAAATATTTGAAAAAAGAAATAAAATATTTCCAAACAGTGAAAAAACAGCGATTGAAGATGTCATAGCCCTTGGAGATTTGTCTGATAGTGAATATAAAAGCATATACGATTTAATTCAAAAGGCCGGTTTTTGTGATGAAAGAATAAGACTTTCCGATTTAATCCCCTTTTCAAGAAACATTGACAAAAATTTAGTCGAGTACATGTGTGAAAACGATTTGTTTAATTTAGATAACGTTCAGAGTGTCAGAAACGGATTTGAACTTTATCACGTATTTAGGCGGCTGGACAGAGGCAGTGTTGAAAAAATGCACAAAAGAGGGCTTTTAGTTCAAATTCCCGAGCGCGGCAGTTGCCTGAATATAAATGACGCTATATTTTTAGTACAAGAACTGGATAACGAACAGTGGCAAAATGTAGCAAAAAGAGGGCTGTTTTCACTAAAAAATGCCGATGAAAAATATCTTAATGTGTCTGATATTTGTACTCTTGCACAAATGGACGATGAAACTTATTTGAATGTAAAATCAAGAGATTTAGTTAAAAAAACAGGCTCAAGAGTTGTAAATGTAAGAACTCTTGCAGAGTTGAGCGATGAAGATTGGCAAAAATTTACACAAAGAGGACTGGATGCAAGTCAGCCAAATTTGAGTAACCCGCAAAATTTAATAAATTTGCTTAATATATCAGAGGGTGATTGGAAAATTGCGCAAGCAAGGGGGCTGAAATTTGCAAATAACGATGATTTTAAATTATTGGAATTAAGTGATGAACAATGGCAAAACTTTGTAAAAAGAAATCTTAACAACCCTAATGTAAAATATACAACTGACTCTAAAGCAGCTATTGCGCAATTAAGTGATATTGAATATGAAAATGCGAAAAAAAGAGGGCTAATAAAAGAAAATTCCTTCCGAGAAAATCAGGAATTTAGTGCTCAAGACATATTATTGGCAAAATGCAGTGATGAAGAATATTCCCTGTATTTTAAAAGAGGACTGGATAAAAAAGATTATGACGCACAAATTAAAGAAAAACTCTTGAGAATGGATGATAAACATTTTACAAGAGCAAATGAGGAAATTATACCCTATCTTTATCCGCCACAAAACAGGTTGTTATGGCAATTTAGCTCTTTTAACTCGGATGAATTTTTAGAGCTTGTATATTTGGATGATGAAGCATATAGCGCAATATTAGAACTTATGGCTATAAATAATGTTGTTCGTAACAGATTTAGTTTAAAAGAGTTGAAAGCAATATCAAAACTGAAGCCTGATCAAATTGAAAGATTGAAAAATCTTTTTTCGGCTCCAATGCATTCAATATGGAAAAGATACGACAAATCAGTATTTTTGGATTTAGCTTTACTTAACAATGATGAATTTACAACGGTGGAAAATGCTCTTTGCTGCTTTAGCGTAGGGCAGACGGAGGGATATTTAAAGAGAGGCAATATGGCAAAAATATGTTCTTCTCAAGCTTTTATTGAAAACAGGGATTTAATAGCCAAAATAAATAATTCAAATCTGGACTATGAAACAGGAAATATTTTGACAGATATAGTTCTTAAAACCAATGATTATGATTTTAGAGAAATGGGCTTGAGACAAAAAATGGAATATATAAGAGCTCTTGAGAAAGTGCAAAATCAAAATGTATTTACGCAAAAAGAGAAACAACAGCTTCATCTTGAGGATAAAATCAGAGAATGCAAGGAACTTGTTCACAACGTGATTTTCCCGACGGAAGTTTCAAAAGATGATAGTCTGAAGATGATGAAGGGATTTTTTGCAAATAATAATCCCAAATTAGAACAACTTTTATCAAGTACGCAATTTGAAAAATTTAGCAAAGACGGTTTAGCGCTCACTTATTCAAGAAAATCTTTTCTAAGCGATTTAACATCTGTGCTAAAAGAATTGTCACAAGATGAACAAAATGCAATTTTTAATAAATTAGGCATTAAGCCTGTCTTGGATGGAAAAAACATTATAGGATATGATGGCATAATTAATCTTGGCAAGCTTTCAAAAGACGGTACAGAGGGCAAAGTTTTAAACTTAGCAACAAAATTTATTAAAGAAAACTCAATTGTAACAGGAGAAAAAGATTTAGATGAAGCGCTTAACTCTTTGATTTGCGCTATACCTGAATTTATAAATATAATAGGCAAACAGCAGCACATTGAGCATGATTTTTCGCTTGATATACACATTCTAACGGTATTAAAAAATGCAATTTCAAATCCTAAATATCAAAATTTGTCTAATGAAGAAAAATTCTGTTTGAAAATTGCCACCATTTTCCATGATATAGCCAAACCGGAGTTTCAAAAAGATGGTACACACCCTGCTATGTCAGCTTTATATGCAAGGGATATTTTAAATAAAAGCTCAATTGTGTTATCTGATGAGATGAAAAACAGAATATTTGAACTTATTAACAATCACCACTGGCTTGCTGCATACAATACACATAGAGCAAGTGCAGATGAAATTGCCGTAATATTTAGAAGGAGCGGAGATTTAAAAATTGCACAAATTATGGCGGAGGCTGATTTAAAAGGTGTTAATGTTAATCACAACTCTTATAATTTATACGGGAAAGCACTTGATTATTCTATGCAAAAACCCATAGAAAAAGCATTGGATAAAATAAATACCATGGGACAAATATTTTTGCCAAACAAAATAATAACTCCTTCAAAAATTCCAAATGTAGAGTATAAGGGAAAAACCTACAAAGTAATTAATTTTAAGGAATTGAGTGCTGACACCGATTTATTCCAATTGGGATTTGAACCAAATACAACCGTTGATAATTTAAGATTATTTATACACACAGTCAACGACAATAAAATTTCCAATTTAGAAAATGTCTACAGATTAAACGATTCAAACAATCAAGGTTTTATATGCGCCTCTTATGTTTCTGTTCAAGATAAGCCTACGTTTGGTAACAACAAGTTTGGCGTGAGCTTGTATGGCGAAAATGTAAATATTGCCAATGCCTCTTTTGCAAATCAAGGTTCAGGCTCAAATAAAGACTTTTTTGCCTTTAGTGAAATTTTAAGAGGACAAAACAGTAAAAGTGCCCACAGGAAATTAATTCCTGACTTGATAAAAAAAGAATTGAATTTATCGGACGAGGAATATGCGCTTTTATATACAAAATTACAAAAAATCAGATACATCTCGCAACTTGATAACATTGGGACAATAACACTGGGCGAGAAAACTTTTAGCGCAAAACAAATAAAAGATGCAATAAGAAATGCAGATGAGATTACAATAGCATCACTAAAATCACAACACAATGAGGTTAATCTGTACACACCAAAAACACAGGCTGTTGTTGCAAAAGTAAACTCTATTGAAGAATTACCTCAAGAGCTTTTAAACTTTGCACACAAATACAATTTGCCTATTTTTATACTTGGCGCATAAATTTTAGAGCTTCTTAAAAAAAGAAGCTCTAAAATTTATTATTTGAAATTGTGTTTATCTTGATAAAAATCTCTCGGATACAACAGCCGAGCGTTTTGCAAAATCGTCAAAGGGCAGATATTTTTTAATCATATTAAGTATGCCTTTGCATTTTCTTGCAGATATTTCAGGGTTGCTTATATTACTGTCAAAAACCTCAAGAAGTGATTTTACAAGCATTTCCCCCGTTTCGCTCAATGCATTTTCAGGTAATGTTTGAGATTGTTCGGTGATATTTTTAGCTAAATTTTTATGATCAGCGTTTAAAAATCTTTTAATAGAGCTTTTACCCCTTAGAGTAAGCAGTTGCTTATCTACAAATTGTCTGTTAAGAGTGGCATAGGTGGTCTGACCCTGCCTTAAAAATTCATCTATATTTGAACCCTGTGCATTTCCTTTTGAAACTGAATTCAAAAGCTTTTCAAATATATTTTTTTTCTTGTATACCCGAGCGTCAGTGTATATAGGTAAATTATCAACAAAAGCCCTTGCGGCTGTTTTTCCCTGTGCTGTAAGCCTTGCCATACCAAAATTCGGCTGGTTACTAGTGTAATTAATTTGCATATCTTTCTCCTTCTCGACATTTTTTTGATAAGTAAAAATATAAAGCTTGTAAAAATATTTTTTTGACAGGTTTCAAAATATCAGATTATAAAATAAATAAGGTTAAAATTTAAAATGAAAGTAAATTTTAGTAAAAACAACACAAGCTTCCAAAAAAATGCTCTGTTTAATTGTATAGTTAAAAGAAAAGGTACAAACGAGAAGGCAAATGCCACACTATATCTGTACAAAAAGCAAAACCCAAACGACATGGAAGAAATTGCAAATTCAAATTTGCCCATACAGATAAAGTCAAATTTTCTCAACTTATATTATGCAAATAACTCAAGATTTTACGCCCTTAAAACAGATAATTCCGGAGAATTTGTTTCATTTGCACAAGTCAGCAAACATTTTATACAAGATGAAGGCAAATACAAGGGGACAATTTCCACAATAGAGGAATTTAACACAAATAAAGAGTTCATTGACCCTGAATTGCCCTTGTTATCACAAATAACAAAAGATGCGATAAATTCTGAAGATAATTTTATAATAACATCTTTTAGAACAGATGAGGCACCGTATTTTAAAAGTGCAAGTTTTTCAAAAACAAAATACGACAATTGGGCCCTTCCTGAAAAACGCTATACAAATTTAATTGACAGAGCAGAAAAAAGAAACCAAATTGAATATTTATGCTAATTGCAAAAAACAGCTCTTAATGTATTTAAAAAATAATGCCGACAAAGAAAACCATCTTAGACTGTTTAGTTTGGAAACACTTAATTTTTGGGTTAACAAATACTTTAAAGTTGAAGATATAAAGCTTGTTCCATACAAAACAAACGGTGCGACAAACAATATTTTTTATCTGCAACAAAAGACGACAAGGTTGATGTTGGATTCTACCTTATGAATTCTTTTGAAATTTACCAATATTTACCAATATATTATGCGCTAAATAAAGATGGTTATGGTGCAAAATTTATCTGCGAGCCGCCTGAGGCAAACTTGGCAAAAAATTGGTTTGATTTTGAAAATTCAAAGAAAATTCTAGATGAGCTGAATTTAAAATATGCCCAAAAAGTTAATCAGTACGCAAAATTTGCAATAACTACCCAAAGAGCTTATTACCTGAGCAAATATTTAAACTTTAAAATTAGTTTACAGTATGAAGTAGGGCTAAATAAAACAAATTTTTGCAGTACCAAACGCCCTACGGAAGACGCCAAAAGCGGCACAACCTTCTAGATAGCATATCTTAGAAAAAATATCCCGATACCGTATCTTTTGGTGCAAAAAAATTTAAAAGAGTACTTTTGTGACGATATTTTTGAATTTGGTTATTTAATCAATCAAAAAGAAAAAATTTCCGAATATCTTGAAAAAGTCGAAAATTTTGACAAATTTGCACAAAAAAGAGCAGAAAATATGGAGTATTACATGGGTCCTTGTGATGGGCTATCCACAAAAAGAGCCATTTGCGCCTTTGAAGAAATATTAAAAAAGACAAGGAGTGATTAACACCCTTAATTTTAGCCTGTATTTTAATATGATTACGGTTATTTTAAATTTTTTTGATAATTCTTGCGGGATTTCCTGCAACTATTACATTATCAGGGACATCTTTAGTTACAACAGAACCTGCACCTACAACTGAATTTTCACCGATTGTAATTCCTCTTAAAATAGTTGCGCCTGCACCAATCCAACAATTTTTTTTGATATGAATAGGTAAACACGTTATAATTGCACGTTCATCTAAATCATGATTATTTGAGATAAGCTGAACATTTGCTGCAAGCATTGTATTGTCCTCAATAGTAATTCCGCCCGATGCCATCATTAAAGAACCGTTCATTATAACGACATTATCCCCAACTTTAACTTTTCCTAAATTTACGCCGTTAACGGGTGTCCTTATGTCTGTATTTTTACCTCTATTTGGAATAAGCTTATCTAAAAGCTCATTATATTCATCGCTGTATGGAATACTGTGGTTGAGTTTCCAAATGTCTTTAACCTCTTGTTTCCATTTTTTTGCTTCATCATCGGTTAAATTGGCACAATCAATTCTAAGCTCTTGCATGTTTTATTTCCTTTATTATAAATTTTAAATTCAGTTTTTGTACATAATTTTTATTATTCACAATGAAATATAAAATAACAAATACTTATATTAAATAACTTATAATGCCTAAGGAGCATTAATTAAATTTAACGTTCATTTCATCCAAGAACAACTTTGCAGCTTTTGAAAACACTTGATTTTTCTTCCAAGCAATTGAAACACAAACTTGTAATTTTGGGTTTAGCGGTCTGAATGTCAAAGGGCTGTTCAGTGTATCTGCAATAAGTCTATCTAACCCAAGCGCATAACCTATTTCATTTTCTGTCATAATAGCAGCGTTATACAAAAGGTTATAAGTTCCGGCTATATGCATTTTGTCGAAATTATCCCCGAACCAATCCAAAATCGGATTATTTTCAAAAGATTTTTTAATCGCTTGTCTTGAAATTAAAATAGGCAAATTGATTATATCTTCAACTTTTATACTTTCTTTTTTTGCCAAGGGATCGTCCTGTCTGAGCAATATTCCCCAAGTATCCTTCTCACTCAAGTTGATGTAGTTATATTTATCCGGCACGAAAGGCTCGATAAAAATACAAAAATCTAAAATTCCCTTATCAAGTTTCTCGGACAAATCCTCACTATCGCCTGAAACAATGTGAAACTTAATTTTTTGGTATTTTTTTTGCAATGTTTTCATGACATCTGCAATAAGTTTTATTGTTTTAGTTTCCCCCGCCCCTATAAAAATATCTCCCGACACATCATCTTTTATTGAAAAAAACTCATTCTCTGTTTTTTCTACAAGTTCCATTATCTCCTGCGCACGCCTTCTCAAAACCATACCTTCGGGGGTCAGCGTTACACTTTTTGAACCTCTGACAAAAAGTTTCTGCCCAAGTTCTCGCTCCAAATCTTGAAGTTGACGTGATAATGTAGGTTGAGTTAAATGCATAGAATTGGCAGCTTTTGTAATATTGCCTATTTCAGCCACAGTTAAAAAATATTTCAATACTCTTATTTCCATAAGCCAATTTTATCCGAGCATACAATACTCGTCAAGCATTATATATTATACGATATAAGTATTTGTTATTTCATTAAACATCTATAATAATAAAGTTATGAATAATTCAGAATTTTTAGATTATATGAACAATCACGCCTATGTCGAAAAAGATTCACATGTTCTTCAGAAGTTTTACGAACTTAGTGAAAGGGCAAGGCAAATTACTATGGAGCTTAATAACAAATACCATTCTCCAAAAGAAATTAGGGTGCTTTTCTCTAAATTAACGGACAAAAAAACAGATGAAAGCTTTAGGATGTTTCCGCCTTTTTATACAGAGTGCGGTATAAACATAACTGTAGGAAAAAACGTATTTATAAACGCTTGCTGCAAATTTCAAGATCAAGGCGGAATTGAAATAGGGAATAATGTTTTAATCGGACATAATGTAGTAATTGCAACAATAAACCATGATTTTGAAATAAAAAACAGATTATCAATGTATGCCAAAAAAGTTAAAATTGGTAACGATGTATGGATAGGCTCAAATGCAACAATATTACCAGGTGTAGAAATTCAAGACGGAGCAATAATTGCAGCAGGCTCAATTGTTACAAAAGATGTTCCCAAAAACGCTGTTGTTGCAGGAAATCCTGCAAGAATTATCAAGTATGTCTAGCTATACCACACTGCAGGCAAAAAACTCGGTTGTAATGTTAAAACCTGTTTTCAGATACATAAAAACAGTTCTCTTTAATTAAGATGTGTTTAAGAAAATAACAGAAGATAGACAAAATTAGCGACTCTTTTGCAAAAATGCACATTGGAGGGTTAAACAATACTTGAGCAATATTTTAAATTAGACTATTTCACCCTTATAAGCACAGGGTATGTTTTCTTCCCTCAGATAATTCAGACCCCATTTATTTAACTCTATTATTGCAGGAATAAGCTTTTCTCCTCTTTCTGTCAGAGAATATTCCGTTTTTGGCGGCACAACCGGATATAATTTTCTTTTAATAATACCGTCAGACTCAAGCTCTTTTAATTGCTGGATAAGCATTTTTGGTGTTGCATGAGATATTAGCTTTTGAAGCTCATTGTATCTTAATGTTTTCCCTATAAGATGTCCTATTATTACTCCTTTATATTTGCCGCCTATAATTTCCATGGTAACTTCAAGAGGGCATTTATATTCACTTTGTTTCCTGTTTGCCATAACAATCCTTATTTACTTTTTAGTAAGTATTATACTAAATAGTGCATACTTGTCAAAATGAAAATAAATAATAAAATGTAGATTAAAGGGGGTAAAATATGAAAATTACACAGGTAAGAAACGCAACAATTATAGTAGAATATAATGAAACAAAATTTTTGATTGACCCTTGGCTTGGACCAAAAGACTATATGGAAGGCTTTGAAAGTGCACTTAACTCGCAAATCCGCCAGCCAAGAGTTGAGTTGCCCTTTGAAATTGAAAAAACAGTTGATGTTGATGCTGTAATTTTAACCCATTTTCATCCTGACCACTTTGATGAATATGCAGTTAATGCACTAAATAAAGATATTAAATTTTTTGTTCAATCACAAAAAGATTTAGAAATAATCAAATCCTACGGGTTTAAAAATCTTGAAGTAATGACACAACAAGGAATTGATTATAAAAATATAAAATTATACAAAACTGACTGCCAACATGGTAAAAGAGAAATCATAAAGCCTTTATGTGAGTCAATCGGTATGCCTTATGATGCTATGGGGGTTGTTTTTAAATCAAATAATGAAAAAACCTTATATGTAGCAGGTGATACCATTTGGTGCGATGAAGTAAGTGAAGCTATCGATAAATTTGAGCCTGAAATAATAGTTGTAAACGCTTGTGCTGCAACAGTAATAAATGGCGAACGATTAATTATGAATATAGATGATGTAAGACAAGTCATAAAAAAGGCGCCAAAATCCACCATTATTGCAAGCCATATGGATACCGTAAGTCATCTTACCGTTACAAGAAAAGACTTAGAAGAATTTAGAGAAAAAGAATCCGTCAAGAATTTATTAATACCTGATGACGGGGAGGTATTGAATTTTTAGACAAACTCTGCCTGCTAGGGGCAAGCTCCTATTGCTTTTAAAATGGCAATCATACCTTCTGCCGCAATATCATTAATAATTTTGCCGGAATCATCAAAATAATAAAAATTCATAATGCGAGCACTAAATGACTTGCCCGTCGGTTTAATTCCTAAAAATTCGCCGTCGTGTGTTCCGCTGCAGGTCCAATTTACAGCCACAATATTTTCTTCTGCAACCATTTCTTCAATTTTCCATTGGACGTTAGAAAACCCTGAGCGCATAAATTTCACAACAGATAAATACCCCTCGCCTCCAACAAGAGGAGTCGGTGAAATGGGCGTTGTGAATTTTGCCTCAGAGCTAATCAATTCATTGGCTAAATCAAAATCCATGGTATTAATCATGGTTTCAAATTTTTTCATTATGTTTTTGTTTTGCTCAATACTCATAATACCTCCTAATTAAAAATTGGTATTCTATTTATGCTCCATCCAAGTACAATCCGATATAACCATATCACTAAATATTGCTTTAAATGATGAATTTTCAGGACTACAAGCATATATACCAATATTTATTTCATCATTTGCTTTATCAAGGTGACAAATACGCATTTGTTTAAAATTTACGCCATCTAAGCTGTTTTCAATGCAAAAGTCGTTTTCTCGCCTGCTTAATCTGTAATACATTTCTTTAATATCAGATGAAATATCAACCGTTGCCCAGTCTGAAAAACCGTTATTGGTTACAACACTTCCGAGCCTTGATACATCTTTATTCTCATATTCAACGGAAGCTTTAAGCCAGTTTTTGCTATCTAAATATAGAATAATACCTGCTTGATCAAATCTTTTTTCAGATGAATATTCAACTTTAATTGTAAAAGAAAAATATTTTTCACAAATTTTTGTTTGAACAAAAGGAGCATTATCATGTTGAAAATTGTAATAGGTATTTTGCCACAAATCAGTATTTGGCTTAGTTATAAGTTCCAATGTATTATTTGTGATATTTACATTTGGAGAATTAAAATATTTAAGGTTTTCTTGTAAAAAATATTTTTTCATAAAGAAATTGTACAATAAAAAACATTAAGATTAAAAGATTTTAAACTACAGTTATTTTTTGACTAAATGTAAAAGAACACATGGTTTGATTATTATGTACGCTTAGTATAACTTTTCATGTAGTTTAATTCTTAATTTTTACCAATCAACACTCCTGAAAGTATCGATATATTAGGCATTTAAGGCGCTTCCCTCAAAATGAGAAATAGGTAATTGAAAAGCTCAAAATGTCCGGTTATAGGGTCATAAAATACTCACTTTTTCTCCTTAAAATACTTGATATACCTAAATAATGCGACTGTGTTTAAATTGTAGGGGCGGACAAAATTGAGCTTGTAGGTTGGGTGAAACCCAACAATATAAACCTCAAAGGAACACACGCCCTGATTATTTTGGTAAAGATAGATTATTTTTGCTTTAATTTTTATACACATGTTTAAACATATTTGATATAATACTTCTATCGAATTATTTTAGAAGGTTAGGGTTTTGAACAATTTAATAAAATTAAAACACAACAAGGTACTCTTGTTTTTTCTAATTATTGTATCCGTGTTTTTATTGCTACGCTGTGGGATTTATTTGTATAACTCGCATAATTATGGAAATTTTGTTAAGATAGGTAAAATAGAAACCAAAAACAAATATATAAAAAATCACATAGGAAATGTTATCTTCGTTCCCAATGACAATGACAAAACAATCAGATTCTTTGTAAAAATTGCAGGAAAATATCATTTTTACATTGCTGATTTAAACAAAAGAAAATTAATAAATAAAAGAATAGTAATAGACAGTGATTATTTATTATTAATAGGGTATAAGAACAATACGGCCGCGTTTTTAGCAGAAAATTCTTTGTTAGAAGGTCATTACGGGAACAAAATAGGAATTGAATATACAAAAAATAAAATAAGTAATGCCAGAATAATATCATTTGACTTTAGCCAGGGTAAAATTATCAATGAAAAAGTTTTTAAATACAGTATAACACCATTCGGCACCAGAGCATATAAAATATCAGACGAGGAAACCCTGATACTTACAAATCAAACACACAAAACTAAAGACGGTTTTTATCGTACAGCATTAATATATGACTTCAATAAAAATAACGTTATAAAAATCATTCAATATAAAAACGAACCAGAAACAAGTTTTTTTCCTTACGGGGTACAAGATTATAATTTTAACAATACATTTTATTCAACATCATATCATCAAGACAGAAAATTTTTAAAATACAACATAAAGTCCCAAAGTTTTGAAAAAATTGACTTTAGCGAGGTTAAAAAAGGCAAATTTGCCCGTAATAGCATAAGTAAATATTTAATACTTGATAAAAATACAGTGCTTATTATCTCAAATACTTATTTTAAAGAACAGAAAACTTACTTTAACCTGTTTGAGGTTAAAGAAGACAAATTGAAGTATATAAAAACAATTACACCTTATACAAGTACAAACAAAAAGAAAATACGAGAAAAAATATCAACACAAAATATTGCAGTATTAAGCCCGAAACGGATTCTTTTTGTCGGAGGTATGGATGGCGTAGCCGATATAAAGTGGGTCAATAAATCGTCTTATATATTAAACCTAGATGATGGGAGCACCACAAAAATAAATAATTTCCCTATTAAAGCATCAGGACAATATTTATTTTCCAATAACGGTAATGTTGTAATACTTGGCGGATATAAGGGAAGCTACTATCTTAGAAAAAAAATGACGTCCGTTTATCTGTATATTCAAAAAAAATACTTGTAAATAAAGTATGTAGGTTGGGTGAAACCCAACAATATAAATTAATTTTGTATTTTATTGTAAAAGAACACATGGTTTGATTATTATGTACGCTTAGTATAACTTTTCATGTAGTTTAATTCTTAATTTTTACCAATCAACACTCCTGAAAGTATCGAAATATTAGGCATTTAAGGCGCTTCCCTCAAAATGAGAAATAGGTAATTGAAAAGCTCAAAATGTCCGGTTATAGGGTCATAAAATACTCGCTTTTTCTCCTTAAAATACTTGATATACCTAAATAATGCGACTGTGTTTGAATTGTAGGGGCGGACAAAATTGAGTAATTCGTATCAATCCCCAATTGATTAAGCCGATTTTTAGCTATAAATTGTTCAAAATGCCTAAGTTATTAGTTTTTAGACGTTTTAAATTTTACTTGCTTTTTATTATTAATTTACATTTTCAGGTAATTGAAATAAAATTTTATTTTTTAGTCGGAAGTGAATTTTACAAGCGGAAAATATTTCCCAATTTATATTTTAAGCAGAATTAATTAATATTTTATTCTCAAAATAAAATCAACTTTTCTAAAACTAAGTGTAAAAAAATATATATCTTTGTCAAAAAAATTTAGTTACAAATGAGTATAAGTTCTAATAATTTTTGCACGTTCGCAATATAAGCAATTGTAAAAAATGTATATTTTGTGCAAAAAAATTTTCACGTGTGTTATAAATTATAACAAAGCTCAACTAAATTTCTGTGAAATATATCTGTTATCGCCGGTTAAAATAACTGACGAATTAAATCGTTATCCTGTTTAAAGAAAGAGATGTTATGAAAGTAAATCCATTACTAAATAATATTAAACAAATTTCTAAAGGTATAAGTTTTTGCGCTGTTAACGTAAATCCGAAATATAGGGGTAACGAGGCAGAAGATTCAGATATTATTACTCAAGGTCTAAAAAGATTTAAAAAAGCGGATGTTCAAGATAAACTAAGAAGAAATAACGATAGATATAGTAATTTAACAAAGTGCAGAGATAAAACAGAATCTGACGGTTTTTGGTATAGCGGGCAAAATATTCAACAAATACAAGGTGAAGCAGCTAAAAAAGGTTCTCTGGCAAAAGAACAGACAGCATACGCTAAAGAATTAAAGGCTATTGCAGAGCAAAATGCAGTAGTGGTACAAGATATTGAAAGACAGGTTGAAGCAAGGGAAGCTGCCAGAATCAAGGAGCTAAAAAGACTTGCTTCATATAGAAATTCATCTTATCTGAATGATAAAGGTTTTGATAGAATAGCGGGTTATGACAGGGAAAAAGAAATTTTAAAGAAATACTTTATTTCACAAATCGAAAATGAAAAAAGGGGGCAAAAAGCCATAGTTCCAAATGCAGTATTATTTTTTGGTCCAAAGGGAAATGGAAAAACAACTTTTGCGACAGCCTTTGCAGAGGAGATAGGATGTGAAAGACCTATAAAAATTCTTACTTTAGGAGCAAATATTCCATCAATTTGTGAAAAATTCCATAAGAACCTTTTAAGTGCGGCCAAAAAGGCAGAAGAAGTATATCAGCAAACCGGCAATAGACAAGTTATATTCATTGATGAAATTATAAATATTGCAAACGATAAATCAACAATTTTGCCGGAATTAGAAGATTTTATCGTAAATTGTGCTGATAAATACCATTGCATTGTCTTTGCTGCAACAAATTATCCCTTGAATATAGCATTGCCTATTGATACTAATGAAAATATATTTCCATATATTGTTTCTGTTGATCCGCCGGACTTAGAAGACAAGGCAAAAATTTTACAATACTATTTAAGAGATAAATTGAGCGAACCCGCAGAGCCGAGAGATTTTATAGAAATGGCTCAAATGCTAAAGGGGAAAGAAGATAGTGAAATGGGGGCGTACAGTATCGCAAAAATTAAAGAAATAGTTACTGATGACAATCCTTCAATGACAACTATTGAGGAAGTAAAACAAAGAATAGCGAAAAGTAGCCCAAATATATCGGCAAATAGTCTTGAAGATTTTTATGATGCCAGAATAAAACTGATGCAAAATGAGGTTATATAGTTATTATGACAATACAGCCACAAATGTTTAATTATAACACCCAAAGCGTATATAAGCCTTTTTTAAATAACAATACTTACCAAAATAATGTAATTTCACAGGCTCAAACACAGACGCCACAGGTAAAGACATCTGTTAAAAAAAATGGTGATATTTTAAAAGATATTATTCCTATTCCGATTGGCGGAGTATTTGGTGGTGTTGGGGGGAAGTTATTTCAACTACAAAAAGAAAAAAGCATTAAAAAACAATGTGATGAATTGTGGAATAACATTTTAAATTTTTCTGAAACTCCAAGAATTAAAAATTTTTATAATGACAGCAGTATAGCGCGATCATATACCAAGCTATATGTTCAAGCAGACATTATTTCACTGGCTTCTGCTGGCAGATTTGAACTTCCAAATTGTGTATTATTTGAAGGGAAGGATGAATTAATGCGCAAAAAGACTATGGATTTTTTCAGAGCCTTATCAGGAGCAAATTATACCCAAATAGACATTTATCAGGATGATTTGCTGGATACTCTTGGGGTTTTAGAGAAAAATTATGCAAAAACCAAAAAATGGAATTTGCTATATGTTAAAAACATGGACGATTTTATTAATAGAAACGTAGTTGACGGTTCGGTTGTAGAGAGCATGAAGGCCATAATGTGCTGCTGTGCGCAAGATTTTAAAACAACTTTATTGTTTGAAACAAAAAACTCGGAATTGTTAGATGAAATAGCACTTGAACCAAACAGGATAACAGGGTGGTATTGTACTGATAAAATGAAACATCTTGACGAATATATCTCGACTGTTAGCAAATATCTTCGTTTAGAAAATTTAGAATATGCGCTTAAAAAGAAAAAAACATATATAAAAGGGGCGGGTTTTGGCGCTGCAATTGGTCTTGTTGTTGTACTTACACATTTTTTTATGAAGTTAAAAGGTGGTAAAGATGAGAATAAGTAGTGATGTTTGTGTTTTTGCAAATACAAATAAAATACAAAAATTCAATAAACCAAGCAATTTAAACTTTAAATCACGCTATGATGATGAATGTGAAACTTCTATATTTGATGTTGTTGATGAATGGCAAAGAAATATGCAAATAGAAGAGTCCTCCAGTGGATATTATCAAGATGAAATAACTCTTGCAAGAAAATTAATTGGTGAAGACAATTTAGATAAAAGGAGAGAGTCAATATATGCTGACAGATACAGGGTCTTGAAGGAAGAAAAGGCTGTATTAGATGGCTTTATGGGCAGGGCAATATTTGGATTACTCACAGTTGGTGCTTCTGAAGTAGTTAGAGCGCGCGATGTTGCAAATTGCAGTTCTAAAGCAAAGAAATGGGTTGATAAAATAGAATTAATCAGATTGGATTTAATTAATGCTAGGGCAAATGAAACAGCGGCGGATGCTTCAAATCAAAACAGATTAAACGATTTAAGGGTAAAATATGTGCAAGCAAATGCGCATATCAAAGAAAATGTGATTCGTCCGAAATTTTTAGATTTAATTCAAGCTCAAAAAGAAGGGTTTCAGGTTGAAATTCCCAACTGCGTCATGTTTGTAAACAAGGATGACAATGTGAGTGAACAATTTATCAATTGGACAATGAGAGAGGCGAATGTTAACAGTCGAAAGATAGATATATTTGAAGATGATTTGCTTGATACTTTAGATAGTGCAGAGAAAAATTATCAAAATACTGGTAGATGGAATTTAATTTATGTTAAGAATATGGATAAGGCAATTAACCCAAATGTGTCAGATATGTCGGTTATAGAAAGCATGAAAGCTGTTATGACATTAACTGCGCAAGATTATCATACTACATTAATTTTCTCCGCATGTGATCCGCAACAGCTTGATGAGATTTCAATTGAACCAAATAGGGTTAAAAAAATTGATATTACACCAGCGTTTGATATTGATAGAGCATATAAAGAAACCATGCTTGATGGGCTAAATAATGAAGAATATGTAAAAAATTCTCCACTGTGTGCAATAAATGACATGTTGACAATTTCAGGCGGTGAAAAATATAAACTGGATTTTGATAAAAGCAATAAAAAAGATATCGAAAATGCCAGGGAATACTTGGTTAAACATCTGACATTTTCGGGTTTACAGCGTTATATTTCAATTTTAAATAAAGCTATAGAAAATGCTTGGTATATAGTAGGGTAAATAAAATATGAAAATTTTAAAGATTGATAATACACGGTGTCTTAATAATAAAGCAATAAGCTCAAGAGAAACATTGCCATTTGGTCGTAGCCAAAGAAAAAATAAGCATTTAAATTACCCATCACTCCAAATGAATCAACCAGTTTTTCTAGGTGGTATTGTAAATAATGAGCCTTCAAAAGGCTTTGGCTCATTCAATATTTATGAAAACGAATTAGACTTTGTTTGTTTTAAACTGATAAATCCGTTAACCAAAACTAACAATAAACAGGGTAATTCCAATCTGCCAAACGGGGTAATTTTATTTGGACCTACGGGAGGCGGTAAAACATATTTTGCAGATGTAATTATGGAAGAACTGGCAAAAAATGGTATAAAAATTGTAAAGCCAAAAGTAAATTTTTCTCAAGAAAAAAGATTTGATGAAATAAGAAATTCTTTCAAAGATGCAGAACAAAGATATTATCAGACGGGTAAATATACAGCTGTAAAAATTCCTGTTGATATTGCTGCTATTAGCTCAGAGGACTTTGATAAATACCTAAACAACAGTGCAAAAAACGGTGTTGTATGGATTGGCGAAACTACTAATGTACAAAGACTTAAAACAAGCCATATTATGCCTGAGTCAAATACTTTAAAAATACCGCTTTATACTATAGATGAAGATCATTGTGAAAAATATCTTGAACAGGTATTAAAAAATACCCAAATAAAGCGGGATTTTAATTATAGAAAAGTAATAGATTATTTGAATAGTGCGAGCATTTCTCTAACTCCAGCCAATTATAAATTTTGGTCTGAAGAAATTATATCTCAGGCGAACAATGACGGCGAGATTGTTTCAGAGCAAGGATTTGCGAATTCTCTAGCGGAAAAATATTATTCAAACCCTCAATACGAACATCGCAGAAAAGAATTCAAAGCTGATAAGGAATATGTGTATTAGTCGATAGCAATAATACATACTTAAAATCGGTCAAAATAAGTAGCAGTAGTAAAGAAAAAATAAGACAGGCTATGTCTGACATACCTGATGTAAAAACAAGAAAAGATGATTCATTAAAAGGTTATGAACAAGCTAACAGCAGAATGATTTCAACATTATCAAATGATGGTAAAATTGACGTTAAATCTTTGCAAGGGGCAGTGCTTGGTAATGATAATATAGTTGATTTATGGATTAAACTTGACGAAGAAAGTGCAGATATTTCAGACTATACTCCCTATTTAAAGTCTCTAAAAATAGGTGAAATTTTGGAAGATAGGGATAAAACAACCAAATTTGTCAGACTTACTTTAGAAAGATATGAAAAAGAAAACTCTCTGATTGCACTTGCAAGAAAATCTTATACCGATGTAATTGAAAACGAGGACACTTTATCGTCGGAAGAAAAAGAAATACTGACAAATCATCAAGATTCAAGACTGTTTTTCTTGGTTATTTCAAATAATTTGAATTCAAATGAAATTGCCAAAATGCAAAAGAACATAGTTATGACAGTTAGGCAGTTGGCAAAAGAAAAAAACAGTGTTAAACAAAAGACTTTTGAGAATATCTTCGCCCCGGCTTATGAAGTATCGATCTTAAGTTCGCAAAGCAATGAAGATAATGAAAGAATAAGCTTTATTTTTGGTGTGTTAAATAAAAAGATTGAAGATTCTAATAGTGAAGAAAGACAAAGAATTTTAAATCAAATAAATTCACTTGAAAATTCAAGGCTTGAGGGTAATGAAAAAGAATTTGAGGCCATTTGGACTTCTTTGGTAAAAACAGCTCAAAGTTACTTTGAAACTACAATGTTAAATGATTTAACAGACAGGAACATTGAACTTGTAAATTCTATTAATACGAAAAAAGCAAATATAGAAGATAAAACTATATTAAAGCTTTTAGAAAGCAGGTCTTTAACAATTGAACAAAAAGACTTTGTTGCAAGATATGCACAAAATGACAGTTTTAAAGCCATGGTTAAAAATCAAAATATTGATATAAATGGAATCATTGAAGATTTGCTACTCTTTGAAGCAAGTAATCAACAATTGATATATGACACAAATATTGAATTTAGTGAAGAAATATTTGATTCTATGATGTCAAATAAGTTTCGAGAAGTAAATCAAAAAGCAAAAGACATATACATACAAACAAACAGGATTGTTTCTAAATTGGATGATATAAATTCTTCAATTAATTCTCAAAGTGAAATTATATCAGCATTTGCGAACAATTTTTCAAATTATGCCAATAGCTCTCTGGTCTTACAAGCAGCACAACTCAAACAATTAATAGAGGCGAATAAATTACTATTTTCAATAAATGCAAACACTAAAGAAATAAGTTCACATGCAAGAGTTATAACAGGAACCAAGCTTTTGGAATTAGAAAAAAATGAATATTATAGGGATATTGTTCCGCAATTAGTCCAATTATTACCAAAAGATGAACAAGTGGATATTGAAGATTTCTTATCTAAAGTTGATAATTTGGCTAAAAAAGAAAAAAATAGCATAAGAAAGAAAAAAATAATAAAGGCTGCAATAATTATTGCAGGAGCTGTTGCTGCCGGAGTTGCCGCATATTACTTTGGGCCTGCTGTAATATCACATCTTTTTTCACAAGTGACAAATCCAACAATAGCAACATCTGCAATTTCTAGTGTAACCGCAAATACAAACTTGGCAAGGAAAATGGGAAATTGCGGTTTGTTGTTCGGTAATTCTGTTGGCTGGCCTCAAGATTGGTATTCAATTAAAGAACAATTAAAATCCTCAACATCAAGGGATGCAAATAGGGCAATTAGTGCAATAGAAAGCGCAAAAGGACATGGCGGAATATCCATGAACGAAATAAAGCAAATTCTCAATGACTTCGGTTTTAAAATAAGTGGTGCTAAAGTTATTAGAAAGTAATTATGAAAATAAAAAGTATTCAAAAATTTAATTTCACATCTCAAATACCAAATAAGTACATTATAGCTCAAAATAGCCAAAAAAGCCCTGTGCAAGCTCAAAGCACTGCGTCCGGAAATATTTTTAATCAATTTGCCTATCAATTAAATACCCCACAAACATCACTTGACGCACCTGAAATAACTTTGGAAAAAACTAAACTCAAAAATAATATATCCCTGCTTATTGATACAAATAGCCCAAATAAACCGGCAGGAGTTATCACTCTTTATACACTTGATAAAAAAGGAATAAATCCGAGTGCATACGAAGTATTAAGCAAAATGCTATTTAGAGAATCTTCTAAAATTGGCGAGAATAACAACACTGCAACTTCATTTATTAAATACAACGGTAATGTTCTTCAATGCGAGCTTGACACAACGGAAGCTAATTTTTTTGATACATTAAATTCATCCGTTAACATAATATTGCACCCAGATTTATCTCAAGATAATTTTAACAAAGCAAAAAATGATTTATTAAACGATTCAAAATCCGATGATGTTTCACAAAAAGCCATGGAGGTATTTTGCCCAAGAAACAATTCAAGCTCAGATGAACTGAGCAAAGTAACTCTTGATGATGTAAAAAAAGCTCACGAAACCATACTTAAAAACTCTCAAATGACAGTTGCAATATCTTTACCTAAGGGATTTTATCAACAAAATAGGGATAAAATTGTCCAAACTTTTGAGCGTTCTTTTTTGCAGATGAAAGACCAGACTGACCACGCAATAAAAATAAATAATATTCATCCGATTGATAAAGATTACAGATTTGAAGATAAATCAGATGATAGAGCCACAATTGAAAGATTTTATGTAATAGATAGTGAACCAACTTATAAGGATAGTGTTAAAACATCAGTTTTAACAGCGCTAATTGAGACTAGAATAAAAAGTGTCCTTCCTCAAGCTCAGACATGTGAAATTTTAATTGATAATCCCGCCTTTGAAAGTGGCAGTTATATTGATATTTATTTAAATTCTGAAGGCAAAAAATATGCAGCTGCAGATATGGAAAAATATTTGAATAATTCAGTTGAAACTTTCTTTAAAACCACGATATCACAAGAAGAATTAAACAAGGTAAAAAAACAAACAGCTGAAAAATTTGCGCAACTGTATAAAATTTCAGGCTATAGGGCAATCTCTTTATTGCAGAATTATTCAGATGGAACAATTTCTGTTGTAAAAAATAGACAAATTTTAAATGAAATAACTTTGGATGAGATGAACAAATTTGCAACGGAACACTTGTCAAAACCCTCAAGCACTGCAATTATTGAGTAACAAATACCATTAACTAAAAGGTCTCTTTTTCTTTGCCAAAAGAGAATTTACGATATCCAAAGCGGCATCGTTGGTTTTGGGGCATTATTAACTCTTGTTCTTTTCCCGTTACTTAAAAAGAAAAATCAGATTTAGAAAACAAACAAAAAATTAATAAGGTAGCATAAATGCAAAATTTATCAATTCCACAAGACAATATTGAAAGACAAGTTAAACAAGTGATGCGTGAAAATTATGCATCTATGGAAAAGGACGTGTATAATAACTGCCGCAAAAGAATAAACGATGAATTTTATGATAAATTTATTAGCAAAGCAAAAGCGCAAAGAAGTCAGATTGGTGATGATGATTTAAAAATCTTGCTTTCTACTTTAAAAAAATCATACGAAAACTCGGGGATGCACAAAGACGCAAAGGCTCTGGAAGCTCAAATTTCAAAATTAGATATAAGGGTTTAATATGAAAATCCATTGCTACATAATCTCATACAAACCTTTTGATATAAATAAAGCAGCAGTTGTTCTTGCAACTGCCATATCGCAAGTCGAGAGCAAAAATCAATTTACTGTTAATAACACTGATTTAACTCTTTTGAGCAAGTTCTTTTACAGCTCAAATGACTATGAAGCAAAATTTTTTGCTATGAGCATGTTAAATAAAAACGGGGCAAGAGAATTTTTGCCAATAGCCGAAAGTGTACTTGAGTGCGACGAAAATATTGCAACGATAAATGATAAGAAAACAAATTATCAAGCAAGTGGAATGAGAACTTTATTATTTGATGAGTTGTTAACAAACGATGACACGCTTGAAGGCAGAGCTATGATAGGCAGATTTAAAAATTTTATAGAAAATATTTCTCAAAAGTACCATACAACAGTACTGATGAAAACAAATAAAGACCTAGGGGACTTTGAAGAAGCATCAATCGGTGATCAAAGATTTGATTTAAAAATTAAAATAAATAACAGGACAGCAACTCCTCAGGTAAGAGAAAAATATAAAGTAGCAAAAAAAGAATTTGACAGACTTATAAATAATAGTCCCGCAGGTGTTAGAACATACACGGATGACAAACCTGCTTTTTCCTATAGTGACCACTGGAATATGGAAATACAAACATGACAAATGACATTAAAAATACAACTAATAACCCCTATTCAATGTTTAAATTTGACAGCGCTTATTTAACTCCTGCTCAGTCTAAACAGAGTGTTATTTCGCAAAAACCTGCTGCCATGGCAGATAAAGCTGATGAGTTCATTAAAGAAAGCCCAAAAAGTAAAAGTAATAAGGTTATTAAAGGCGCATTGTTGGCATTTGGGGCGTTGGGTATTTTTACAGGAGCTATATATTTTCTTAAAAAAGGAAAAATCCCAACCGATAATAACTGCAAACTAAACTTTATTAATTTTGAACATGTCAAAAATACAGTTGCCGGACAAAGGGATAAATTAAAAAATAAGTCTTTAGTGCCAAAATTTAATCCGCTGAATCTTGAAACACTATCCAGACAAAGCAGTGATTCAGATTTTGAAAAACTGCATTCATTGTTTAGATATGAAAAATTTGGTATAGAATCAGATACGCCGATTTTCCCTGATGTTATTTTTCTAAAAGGTGATAATACAAACACACAAGGTTTGGGTGAAATTATTGCCTCATATTTTGATTCAAAAATTAACAGAGTTAAATATCCCGAAGGAAAATTGGATGAATTTCTGCAATATCTGTCAAAATTAGCCGATGAAATTTCGCAATCAAGCGAAAAAGCTCCAAAAAGAAATTTCTTTTTAATAGATAATCTTTCAAAATTTATTGAAGATTTACAAAATTCAGGCGCAGAGGACAAAAAAGGTATATTTTTGGAATTTCTTCAAAAGTCTTTTGGTAAAAATAAAACAAGTATACTTGTGGATATAGCTGATAAATCAAAATTTAATGATATAAGCGCAAGCGCTATGAGTGTTGATTTTAAAGATACAATAAATTTGCAAAAAGTAGCCGATGATTTAGAAAAAATGTCTGATTCTAAAAAGAGTGCATTTTTTAATGCGCTTTCTAAAATTGAAAATAAACCTCAAAATATGGATTATCCGTTTTGGTG
>DVJQ01000060.1 GCA_018716625.1 Candidatus Galligastranaerophilus intestinavium
TCCTTGGCAGCAGAACTTGGAAACCTGAAAATGAATATATCTGCAAAAACTGCCGAAGTACAGAATTTCCAAGCTCAAGCATCAACAGCACAGGCAAATATAACATCTCTTGAGGGACAAATAAGCAGTGTTGAAACACTAAAAGCAACTTCTCAAGTAGAACTTGATGAAACAAACAGCAAGCTTGGCACATTAATCTTATCTCAAGTATCTGAAGAAGAAAAAGCGCTTGCAAAAGCTCAAGGCATTGATTTAACGGAAACTTATCCGAATGGTCAGCCAAAATACATTATAGCCCCCGGAAAATCTGACAATAAATTCCATATTTATCAAATGGATGAATGCGGAACATCGGGTACATCACTTGCAAGGATGTATGGTGCTAATGGCGGATTTGACATAATAGAAAACGGCAGCGGCTATATAAACAGTATGCAAGACGCTCAAGAAGGATGCGGCGAAGCTACAAAAGTTTATAACTTAACCTGCGTAAGCGATGACCTTTCAACATGTAAATTTGAAAGCGACTGCAAAACTTACTGCACGTCCTCCCCTCTGTCTTTCGACCTTGAAGGCGACGGCGTAAAAACATCGGATGAGCTCATCCGCTACGATATCGACGGCGACGGCGACTTAGATACAATCAACGACTCAGCAGATGCAATTCTTGTCTTTGATGCTGACGGTGACGGTATCTCAGGTGAAGACGGCTCGGAATGCTTCGGCGATAACACAGACTTAGACGGCGACGGTGTAGCTGACGGATACAAAGACGGTTTTGAAGCCTTAAAAGCACTTGCCAATAAAGAAGGTCTTGTCGACGGTGTAAATGACAACACGCTTGATGTAGACGACCTTAAGATATTAGAAGAAAAATACGGTCTGCAAATTAAAACCGACGGCTACAACTCGGAAGCTTCATCCCTGTTTGATGCGGGTATTACTGAAATTAACCTTTCAACAACGGATGAAACAACACTTCACAAAAACTATGACGGCAAGAGCAACGACCTTATGACCCAAGAAGGCGCAACATTTGTTGTTAACGGCGAAGAAAGAGAATATGCTGACATATGGCATGCTAAAAAAGATGAGTAGTTAAGGCATATCATACAAAAACAGGGTTAAGTTCTGGCACTTAACCCTGTTTTTTGATTATCTTTTAAAGTTTAAATTTGCTTTTCTCATTCTGACATTTTGCGGTGTGACTTCGACAAGTTCATCGTCTGTGATGTATTCTAAGCAATCTTCCAAACTCATAATTTTTGGCGCTTGAAGCGTAACCATAACATCAGCAGTTGCCGAGCGCATATTTGTAAGTTTTTTTGTCTTGCAAATATTAATCGCCAAATCTTGCGGGCGGTTGCACTCACCTATTATCATGCCTCTGTATACTTTTGTTTTTGGCGTGACAAAAAATACCCCGCGGTCTTCAAACTGGTGAAGTGCGTATGGAATAGCTTCTCCGTCCTCAAAAGCAATGAGCGAGCCTGTTCTTTGGCGCGGGATGTCGCCTGCATATTCGCCATAGTGCGAGAATGTATGATACATAATGCCTTCGCCTTTAGTCATTCTTATAAAATCAGACCTAAAGCCGATTAGCCCTCTTGCAGGGATTAAAAAGTCTATGTTTGTACGCTTTTCCCCTGTTTCCATATTTTGCATCTGGGCTTTTCTTGAGGATAATTTTTCAATTACCCCTCCCGCATACTCCTGCGGCACGTCAACAATGAGATTTTCATAAGGCTCAAGGGTGTGTCCGTCCTCTTTTTTAAAGATTACCTCGGGCTTTGAAACCGCAAACTCATAACCTTCGCGACGCATTGTTTCGATTAATATACTGAGGTGGAGTTCACCTCTGCCTGAAACTTTGAATACATCTGTAGAATCAGTGTCCTCTACTCTTAGTGAAACATTTTTTTCCAATTCAAAATAGAGTCTTTTCCTTAACTGCCTGCTTGTGACAAATTTGCCCTCTTGACCCGCAAATGGTGAAGTGTTGACTGAAAAATTCATCTGCAATGTGGGTTCGTCAATGTGGATTAAGGGTAGTGCTACAGGATTTGTAAGACTGGAGATTGTTTCGCCGATTTGTATGTCTGAAAAACCTGCAATACCTACTATATCACCAGACTCTGCCTGTTCAATTTCGACTCTGCCAAGGTCTTTAAACCCGAAAAGCTTTACAATTTTGCCTTTTTGCATTGAACCGTCAGCTTTTATGAGGGTTACTTGTTCGCCTGAGTGCAAAATGCCGTTTTTAATTCTGCCTATAGCAATTCTGCCCACATAGTCGTTGTAGTCCAGTGTTGTTACTTGAAATTGCAATGTCAAATCATCGTCTGCAACGGGTGGTTGAATGTTTTCCAAAATACAGTCCAAAAGCGGCATAATATCTTTTTCTTCGTCGTCAAGTTCTTTTTTGGCAAATTTGTGCAGTGAGCTTGCATAAATTATCGGGAAGTCTATTAAATCTTCTCTGTCGGTAAGTTCTGTAAATAAGTCAAAAACCTTGTCTACGGTGCCGTTTGGGTCGGCTCCGGGTTTATCGATTTTGTTTATTACCACGATAATTTTTATACCCAATTCAAGCGCTTTTGAAAGTACAAAGCGAGTTTGAGGCATTGGACCTTCTTGCGCGTCAACGATAAGCAAAGCGCCGTCTACCATACCTAAAACACGCTCTACTTCGCCACCAAAGTCTGCGTGTCCGGGGGTATCAACCACATTTATTTTTGTACCTTTGTAGTTGACGGAAATATTTTTAGAAAGTATTGTAATCCCGCGTTCGCGCTCAATGTCGTTATTATCAAGCACTCTCTCCCCTGCTTCCTGATGTTCTTTAAAGACGCCTGTTTGTTGCAGCATACAGTCAACAAGGGTTGTTTTGCCATGGTCAACGTGTGCAATTATCGCTATATTTCTTATGTTTTTCTTTTTCATTGTTGTCAATCCTTCTTATGTAAATTATTTTACAACAAACATTTTTAAGGTAAAATATTTTTATAAAATAAGGAGTTTTGAAATGGAATTGAATAAAATAAGGGAAAAAGATATTGAGGTTGCAAAGTATATAGAGCTTGAACTTGAGCGCCAACAAAATACAATTGAGCTTATTGCAAGTGAAAATTTCACCTCTGAGGCTGTTATGGCAGCACAAGGAAGTGTTTTAACAAATAAATATGCTGAAGGAAAGCCCTATAAAAGATTTTACAACGGCTGTGAAAATGTGGACAAAATTGAAGAATTGGCGGTTGAAAGGTGTAAGGAGCTTTTTGGAGTTGACCACGCCAATGTTCAACCCCACAGCGGTGCACAGGCTAATATGGCAGTGTTTTTATATGCACTAAAGCCTAATGACACAATTATGGGTATGGACTTATCAAACGGCGGACACCTGACCCATGGTTCACCGGTTAATTTTTCGGGACTTTATTTTAATGTTGTAAGCTACGGTGTTAACGATAACGGTGAAATTGACTACGAGGACGTTAAAAATAAAGCGCTTGAACATAAACCGAAGTTAATTATTGCAGGCGCAAGCAACTATTCAAAGATTATCGATTTTAAAAAGTTTAGGGAAATAGCAGATATGGTTGGCGCATATTTAATGGTTGATATTGCCCACATTGCAGCTCTTGTTGCAACGGGTTATCACCCTTCCCCAGCTCCTTATGCGGATTTTATCACTACAACAACGCACAAAACCCTAAGAGGTCCTCGCGGCGGCATTGTTATGTGCAAACAAGAACACGCCTTGGGCATCGATAAAGCAGTATTCCCCGGGATTCAGGGCGGGCCCTTAGAACATGTAATTGCCGCAAAAGCAGTTGCTCTAAAAGAAGCATTGAGTGATGAATTTAAACAATACGGCAAAAATATCATAGAAAATTCAAAGGCTTTATCAAAAGCGCTTATGGATGAAGGGATTGATATTGTAGGCGGTGAGAGTGAAAATCACCTTATGACGGTTGATTTGAGAAAATTAAATAAAACAGGTAAAGATGTTGCCAATATGCTGGAGAGAATCGGTATTACGGCTAATAAAAACACTGTTCCGAATGACCCGCAAAGTCCTTTTGTAACATCAGGAGTAAGGATTGGCGTTCCTGCAGTTACTACAAGAGGTTTTGGGGTTGAGGATATGAAAACTCTTGCAAAAATAATTGCAGATGGCATTTTAGAGCGTGAGGACGAGAAAGTTTTAAGACAAAGAAGTCTTGAACTTTGCAAAAAATATCCGCTCTATGCCGATATGAAATGCGGAGTGTAGAGAAGATGATTAAACTTACTCAAGCTCACATAATTGGCGCAATTATAGCTTATTTGCTTGGAATTTTTATTGTTCCGCTTGTCATTTATTTTTCAAAAAAAGCAGGGCTTGTTGATGTCCCAAACGAGAGAAAAATTCACCATGGTGCAATTTCACGTCTTGGCGGAATTGCAATATGGGTATCTGTTATGCTTACTTTTTTGTTTTTGGTACTTTTGAGCTATTACCCTAACGGAGTCGGCTTATCGGGCATAATTGTAGGCGGGTCTTTAATGTTCCTTTTGGGGCTTGTTGATGATATTTTTTGTTTAAATGCAAAATTTAAACTTTTTATACAAATTGCTATTGCAACTATGGTAATACTTTTAGGTATCAGAATTGATGAACTTTATATACCCTTTGCACAAACCCCCCTTTCTTTGGGTTTTTGGTCTTACCCTATAAGTTTACTTTGGATTGTCGGTATTTCAAATGCCACGAACTTTATTGACGGGGTAGACGGACTTGCAGGCTCAATAGTTACAATAGGCTGTATTGCAATAGGCATAGTTTCTTTTGTTGTAACGCCGCCTTCGCCCATTTCAGCACTTGTTGCGTTTATTCTAATGGGTGCTATGCTTGCGTTTTTAACTTTTAATTATAATCCGGCAAAGGTATTTATGGGTGATTCGGGCGCTCTGTATGCCGGCTTTTTACTCTCAACTCTTTCAATTAAAGGAATTATGAACAATGCAACCAGCCCTGTTATGTATCTTCCTTTTATAATTTTAGCTGTGCCTATTTTAGATGTTGCATTTTCGAGCATAAGAAGAATTATGAAGGGTTCAAGTCCTTTTGTAGCGGATAGTGAACATATACATCATAAGCTTTTGCACCATGGTTGTTCGCAAGATACCGTAGTTTTAATACTTTCGACTTTTGCCTTTGCATGTGCCATAATATCAATACTTATCGCAGGCTCTTTCAGCAAGTATTACATATACGCCGTTATGCTTGTGGCAGTACTTTTGATATTAAATATGATTTCTAAAACAATAAAAAAGACGGATAATAAATGAGTGATGAAATAATTAAAAATAAGAGATGGTATGACTTTGACCCTACAATAAGGCTTGCTGTTGATATGTTTGAAAAATCTTCAAAAGATTTGCAAATTAAGCTTGCGGACTACATTATCGAGGAGGCAAAAAACAGGGGTGCTATACTAAATTTTAACAATAAAGAAGATTTTAACTATGTCTGGAAACGCTGGCAAGATAAGGATGAAAAGACATTTGAAGCGATGGAATATTTTAAGATAATTGACTTTGATACAAAAAAGCAACTATCATTAGAGGTAATAGAATTTATAAGAAACTATCAGGAAAAGTTAAAGTAGTTTATCGTGTATATACCTGATGACTATATGAGGGGAGTTTTGTAGAATAGTTATATGACAAGGGTTTTATTAAAATTTGTTTTGCTTTTGGTAATCGTACTAATTGGCTCTGCTCCCTCGCATGCTATAAAAATAGGGTTGGATGATGGCGTAAGGCAGACTTATATTGGCTCATCCAAGCAGAGTGTAGTTATTGACGGTAAAACGGGCAAAGTATTGTATACTCTAAATTCTTTTGTTCCATATACAATTCGTGCCTATAATAATCTGATTGTTATAAAAATCGACGGCAAATATTACAGCTTTGGCACAAATTATATAAAAGTAAAGCCGAAAGAAAAAAAATGCTTTCTTGCGACAAAAAGAAAATGGTACAGAGGTGAGCTTATTGTATACAATATAAATAAAAAACTTGTTGTAATTAACGATTTGCCAATTGAGGACTATCTTTTGGGCGTTGTGCCTTCTGAAATGCCTTCTAAGTGGAATATAGAAGCACATAAAGCTCAGGCAATTGCAGCCAGAAGTTATGCCATTGCAAACTTGGGCAAAAGAAAACACAGCGGGTATGATTTAAAGGACACTCCGCTTGATCAGGCATATGGCGGTGCCAGTGCGGAAACCCCGCAGACCACGCGCGCTGTTATGCAAACTCGCGGTATTGTTTTAACATACGGAGGAAAGGTAATCCCTGCTTATTATCATGCCTCGTCTGGCGGCAAAACTGTTTCCTCAGGTGCAGTTTGGGCAAGAGATTTGCCGTATATAAAGTCGGTTCCCGCATATGATGAGGGAATAAGAAAAAACGGGCATGGCGTAGGCATGAGCCAGCATGGGGCTAATAATCTTGCAAATAAAGGCTATAATGCCTATCAAATATTAAATTATTTTTACAAAAATGTAAAATTCTCTGTTGTTAAAACACAGCTCTAATAAGCTTTTACACTTTTTATTTTCTAAAAAACCTTGTGCTTTCGATATTTTTTAAAAAAACACTTGCCAAATGCCTATAAATAGGTATAATAGAGGGGTAAATATGGAAAGGGGTTCGTAAATGAACAAAGAAGAATTAGTAAAAGCGGTTGCTGACAAGACTAAACTTTCACAAAAACAAACAGCTGAAGTTGTAGCTTCTATTCTTGAAACTGTACAAAAAACTGTTGCTAAAGGTAAAAAAGTTACTTTAGTTGGTTTTGGTACTTTTGAAGCAAGAAAAAGAGCAGCAAGAGTAGGTCGCAACCCTCAAACAGGAAAAGAAATTAAAATTGCGGCAAAAACTGTACCGGCATTTTCTGCAGGTAAGAAATTCAAAGAATTAGTAAAATAGTTATGCTGATTTTGAATTAAAAGTATAGAAACCGACTTATCCTGTATTTAGGATAGTCGGTTTTTGCAAAAATTAAAATTTATGATAAGATTTTAAAGTTACAAGAAAATAAGGAGATACAACCATTAACAAAGAAATCAAGGCTCAAAAAGAATTAGTCAATGAAAAAATCAGAGCTAGGGAAGTAAGACTCATTGACGCAGATGGTACAAATTGCGGGCTTGTTGCTATAAATAAAGCACTTGAGATGGCTCGAGAAAAAGATTTAGACTTGGTTGTTGTTTCTCCAAATCAATCCCCGCCGGTTGCAAAGATTATGGACTGGGGCAAATATAAATATGAAACGGAAAAACGTGCAAAAGAGGCACGCAAAAAGCAGCATACAATTGACATAAAAGAAGTCAAAATGCGCTATAAAATAGATACCCATGACTATGAGGTGCGTCTTAAAAGTGCGAAGAAGTTTATTTTATCGGGTAACAAGGTAAAAGTTGTTGTTATGTTGAGGGGTCGTGAAATGCAGCACAGCAAGCTTGCCCTTGACCTTGCAAATAAATTTTTATCAGAATTTGAAGAAGGTACTTTTACTCTTGAGAAAGCACCCTCTTTAGAAGGAAGAAACGTAGTTGCAGTTCTGGCGCCTGCCGGCAAGTAAACTTAAATATATAAATAAAAAAAACCTTTTGTCTTGGCAAAAGGTTTAAAAATGGTAAGTTTATATTTTAAGTTAAATGTAGTTTAGCAGTGTTGCCTGTTGCATAATTGTTGCACCTGCCTGAAGCGAAGCTTGCAGCGCTGTTTGATACATTACAAGTTGTGTTGCCGCTTCTGCCATGTCTGTGTCTTCAATATTTGATTTCATCTCGGTTAAGCCAAGCGTAACATCATCATTTATCGACCCTGTGGCATCAAGCCTTTGCACTCTGCTTGATATAACCGCTTGCGCGCTTGTTATATCTTTAATGCCCGCTTGGATAGGGTCAAGACAGTCGCTTATGGCTTTTATATCCATATCCGGATTGCTTAGCGCGTCATTTAACTCTTTAAGAGTTGCAAATATTCCTGCCGTTTCGTCGCCAAAAATTTCTTCACCGTTTATATTCAGAGGCATTGTAACACCTTCCGATATTTCAATATTTCTTTCCCAATTGCCGTCTTGTGCGGTTCCAGAATATGTTACATTTAAGTCATCATCAAGTGAGTACGGAATTGTTGAAGTGTTAGATCCTGCAAAAATATATTTATCCTGATATTTTGTATTTGCAAGTTGCGCTATTGTGCGCGTTCTTTGTTCGACTTCGTTTCTTATTGCCTCAATGCTGTCTGCAGAGTTAAATGAGTTTGCAGCCTGCATTGTAAGCTCGTTTATTCTTTGCATGTTTTCCTGAATAAGTCCCAAGGTATCATAAGATTGTCCAAGCTCGTCTTTTGCTGTTTCAATGTTTTTTGACCAGTCGTCAAGTTGTCCCAGCTGCTTGTTATATTTCATAAGCTTTGTTCCTTCGGAAGGGTTTTGTCCTACCGAGGTGAGCTTTTTGCCTGATGAAATCTGTTCGTAAGTGTTGTAAATATTGGACAGATTTTTGTTCATTGTATTTAACATCAAATTAGATGTCATTTGTGTTGTAATTCTTATACCCATAGCTTTTGTCCTATTCTCCAAGTGTTACGAGTAATTGATATATTTCGTTTGCAGTGTTAAATACCCTTGCGGATGCTTCATAACCGCGCTGGTATTTAATCATATCGGCAAGTTCTTCATCCAAATTTACCCCTGTTATGCTCTGTAAATTTGTCTGCTGTGACTCGTTAAGAGCGTTTGCCGTATCAAATTTCCCGCTTACATCACTTTGTTGCAGTCCCACTTGACCTGCAAAGTATGTCAAAAATCCTTCAAAAGTTACGTTATCGGCTCCGCCGAATGTACTCATTGTTATTTTATCCCTTAGTTGTGCAGTTTCAACGATGTTGTCGGTGTTTCCGACGTTTTTCTCCCAACCGTCAACGGCGGTATCAACTCTTGCCGTTGCAATAAGGTTAGGGTCATTTACCACGTTTTGGTTAACACTTATGCTGCTTGCCGTTATCGGGTTTCCAAGGTTAAAAATAGGCTCTGTTGAAGGAACAAGTATCTGTTCACCCGTTATCGGGTCAGTTCCAAGTGCCATTGCACCAACTGTGCCGTTTGTATATGTTTGAACATTGTTGACCTCTTGAGCAAAAGTGTTTGCAAGTTCGTCAATTTTGCTTCTCATATCGCTTATGGTAATAAAACCGTCGTCTGAGGCGTTCACCATATCAAGTATTGCGCCGATTTGTCCGCCTGAAACTTCGCTGTTTGCATTGGATAGCACGAGCGTTCCGTCCATATTTTCCACTTGGATAATGGCCGGTGTCGTTGCATCCCCTGCTGTGACGTTTAGTTTATACTGTTGCTCAGCACCTGAAACAAGTTTCATATCGCCCATTTTTACATCTACGGAGCCGTTTTTGTTGTATTCAACATTTATGTCCACGTATGACGATAAGCTGTTTAAAATATTTTCTCTTTCGTTAATGAGCCCTGTTGAGTTGTTCGCGCCTTGGATAACTATTTGTTTGTTTAGTTCTGCAAGTCTTTCAAGATTTTGGTTAAAATCTTGTACGCTCATGTAAATTTCACTGTTTTCAATTGTTGCACTTTGTTGCCAGTTACCGACAAGCTCCTCTTGCAGTCCGTCAAGAGAGCCTGCAATTGAGTTAAATTTCATAGCGACACTTTGTGCGCTTTCAATATAAATTCTTCTTGCAGAAGGGTCGGTAGGATTTGCACTAAGGTTTTGTGCTGCCGAAAAGAATTTTTCAAAACTTGCCTGCAGCCCGTTTTCGCCCAACTCGTCGGTAATTTCTCCAAGCCTGTCCATTAAAGAGTTGAGAGTGTAGTAGTATTGTGCACCCGAGTTTGCTTCCCTCGCTGAGTTTGCGGCAGCGTTGTTTGCATAACTTGTAATTTGAGAAATGCAAGCTCCGTTAAGCCCTCTTATATTTGCATATACGTTGTTTCCGTAGCTGTATGTCGGATTTGTCGCAAAATCCGCACGCAGTTTTATATATCCGTCGACATTCATATTGGAAATGTTTTGTGACACGACGGCAAGTGCGTGTTGGTAATTATTCATGGACTCTCTGCTAATATTCATCGACTGTCCGATTGTCATAAAAAACTCCTTTTTTGTGTACCTTTTCAGGCTTCTCCCGTGATTGAAGAAATATCAAGTCCGCTGTCTTGATTTTTCTTACCCAAATGATTATAGTCCGCATTTTTTGCGGATGTTATGTTTAAAATTCCCTCAAATATTTTGTTTATAACATTTAGTGAGTGAGTAATTAACACTTCGTTATTTTTTTGTAAATGTCCGATTTGTGCGGTTATTTCATTTAATTGTTTTTTTTGCTCGTCGCTGAGCGTGAATTTGTCCTTGTTTTCGTAGATATTTTTTACTTCATTGTAAGCACATATTAAGTTTTCATCACAACTTGCAAGCATTTCTAAATCTTTCTTAATCAATGCCTGTTGTTTTTTTTTAAGAAGATTTTTGATTGTTAAATATATTTCAAGTATTTTTTCAAATGTTATTTTTTCCACGATTTACCTACCCTATGCGCTGTAGTCGGCAAGAACGCTTCTGCCGTATGTAAGCCCGTATTTAATATCTTCTTCGGTTATTTCTTCTCCTATTGATTGCGCTGATTTTTTTATGTCGTCTATGTCTACCCCTTTAAAAACGTCATTTTCTATCAGTTTAATGTCGTCTTCTTTTGTGTTTGTATTTGTTGTTTGATTTGCGTTTTGAATGTTTTGTGAAGCTTTTAGCGCATAATTATAAAAAATGCGATTAAGTGCTTGAGAATCTGCTATTTGATTAGTGTTTGATATATTCATTCTAATTCTACCCTGCCATATCGGTTGTGTGCTCTGTTATGTCGCCTGCTTCAAGCGGCACTGATTTTTCCATTTGCGCGTACAGCTGTTTTGCAAAGCCTATGTTTGATGTTGGTGAATTTGCGACATCTCTGCCTATTTGATTGAAAAATATTGATTTAAAATTATCCATATATTTTGACTCACCAAACATAGAATTTTCCCTGTCAACGGTTTTGTCCATCTGAGTCAGCATTTTTGAAACAAGTATTGCCTCAAATTCTTTTGCGACCTTTTTTAACTGCTCTCTTTGGGTGCCTGATGACCTTACTGTGTTAATAAAGTCATAATCTCCGCCTTGCGAGTAACTTTGTGGTATATAGTTTTGTGTGGAATAAAAATTTTCGCTCATTTTCACCTTAAATTATTTGCAATTCAGCCTGTAAGCTGCCCGACATTCTGAGTGCCTGCAGAATTGCTATTAAATCCGTAGGTGTTACACCTATTGAGTTAAGTGCACTTACAAGCTCGCCCAGAGTTGAGTTTGCCTTCATTTCAATCAGGCTTCCTTCTTTCTTTTCTATGTTTATTTCAGAATTTGTCACGCCGACTGTTTGACCTTGCGAAAAGGGTGCAGGCTGTGATACGTCATTGTATGCCTGTATTGTAACAGTTATGCCGCCATGAGCCACTGCAGCAGGCATAAGTTTTGCATCAGCTCCGATTACGACCGTTCCCGTTCTTTCATTTATTATAACCTTAGCGCGTTCTCTTGGGGCGCTTACCCTTATATTTTCAAGAATTGAAATAAAAGCAATTCTGTCACTTAAATATCTTTGCGGAATTGTAACTTTTATGCTGCTGCCGTCAAGGGCGATGGCTTCAGAGACATTTCTTGAGATTATATTTGCAATTTGTGCCGCCATTGTATAGTCTGCTTGATCTAAAATAAGAGTAAGCGAGTTTTCATCTCCAATGGCACTTATGATATCTCTCTCAACTATTGCGCCGCCGGGGACTCTGCCTGTTGTTGTAATTGCCGTTCTTGAGCTTGAACCGCCGGATTTTGCACTCGCGCCGCCTACAGATAATGGTCCTTGTGCTACTGCCACAATCTCGCCGTTTGGCGCTCTGAGTTGAGTTTGCACAAGCACGCCGCCTTCAAGACTTTTTGCATCTGCCATGGCTGATACTACAACGTCAACTTTATCGCCGTTTTTTGCAAAAGGCGGAATGGTTGCAGTAACTATAACCGCCGCAGAGGCGCCTTTTTGAATGTAGTTTGATTGGTCGATTACTGTACCTAAGTTTTGTAACAACAGTTGGTTTGTCATTTGCGTGTGACGAGAGTTATCACCTGTGTTTTGTAAACCTACAACAAGACCGTAGCCTACAACCTGATTGTCCCTGACGCCTTTTATGTGCGTTATGTCTTTTATTCTTACGCTTTGTGCGGTTATGGCATTTGCATCCGCACAACAAAGTAAACACATCATTGAAATTAAAGCTGTTGAAAATAATTTTTTAAACAATTTTATCATCCTTACTAGAAAATATATCTCATGAAACGATACAGTATACCTTCGTTTTGACCTCTTGATACTGTACCTGCTCCGCTCATGGCAAATTGCAGATTTGCAACTTGATTTGAACTTATTTCGCCTTGCTGGTCAATCCACCTCGGGTCGACAATGCCTGATACAAGCAAGTCTACACGCTCGTTAGCATTTACAAGTGTTTTTTTGCCTTGCACAAGCAGGTTTCCGTTTGGCAAAAGTTGTATAACCTGTACTGCAACTTTATCTTGGATACCAAGGCTCCTTTGGGTGTTTGTGCTGCCAGAAACCGATATTGTGCCATTTGTGCCGTTAAGCGCACCCTTTAGGTTTGTTTTAAATATCGTGTTCAGTGCACCCGTTAAATTTTCAAGTATGCTTGATGTCTTTTCCGTTTCATAAACGCCCGAATCGGTAAGAGTCGGCACCTCATCAATTACAATAGTTACCAAATCGCCCACATTTCTTGCGCGAACTGAACTGTAGAGCGGTCTTGGTTCAATAAAGCTTGATTGGGTTGCATTTAGCGAAAAAAGACTCTCCGCATTTGCGCTTATTCCTGCTATACACACAAAACATAAAGCAATTGCTAACTTTTTTATCATCCTTTTGTTTCCTTTTATATCCTTACCGTTGCTTCGTTCTTATTGCTGACCGTTGCACGATAAACTTTGTTGTATTTTATACTTTTGACAAGTATGTTATCGCCTATACTGCCCTCTTTTAGGGCTTTTCCGTCAACTGTTATTTTTAAATCTCCGTTTGATTTAAAAACTATATTTATTGTCGAATCTTTTATAACGTCAGGTTTTGACTTTACGTAATGTTTTAATATAGGTGTATCCTTTGGGATATTTCTTGTTGCCACAAGTGCGTTTTTTGGGTTTGAATCTATTGTTTGACCTATGTATTCCCCTATTTGTGCCTTTTTAAGAGTTGAATTTGAAATAGAGATGTTTTGATCTCTTACAATCGGGTTTGTTGCACAAAGGACTTCTCTGAAAACAAGAGTATTTACGCTTATTGGAAATGATTTAACAAATGTGTTGCCATCGTATATACTGACTCTTTTTATATCCCTGTATAAAAAATTGTTGGTATTTGATTCTACTTTTATTACCGTTTCGTTTTTGGTTTTGATGTCACCTTGCGGCATATTTAATATTTTTACTTGAATTTCCCCGCCGCCAAGAGGTTCGATTTGTTTTTGACTTTGTTGTTTTATCTGCTCAATTATGTGCATTTTAAGTTCTTCTTCGCTCATACTCTGCGCTAATGCGGCGTTTAGAGCTGTGCCAAGAATGATAGTCAGTATTAAAATTTTAAAATATATTTTTTTCATAAATTATTGCAGATTATTTGTTACCTGTAGAATGTTTGATGCTGATGTGATTATTTTTGAATTTGATTCAAATGCGCGCTCAGCTTTGATTAGAGCAATCATTTCTTCAACTGTTTGTACGTTTGAACCCTCAACAAAGTACTGTTGAATTGTTCCGTATCCGTCTTGTCCTGCAATTCCGGGGACAGGAACTCCTGAGGCAGGGGTTTCAAGATAGAGGTTGTGACCTACTGCTGCAAGTCCCGAGTTATTTTGAAATTTTACTATCTGAAGCTGTCCGACTTGAGTTTGTTCGGGCTGGGCGCCGACTTTAACGGACACCATACCCTGTGGAGTTATTGTTATTTCTTTTGTATTTTGCGGAATTTGTATCGGCGGCATTAGCTGATACCCGTCAGTCGTTGTCAGCGAACCGTTTGCGTCCATTTTAAAAGAACCGTCACGAGTATAGGCTATTGTACCGTCATCGAGAGTTATTTGGAAAAATCCGTCGCCTTCAATTGCAACATCGAGGTTTCTGCCTGTCGATTGCATAATACCTGTTGTAAAAATTCTTGATGTTGCAGCTGTTTTTACACCAAGACCTATTTCCACACCTACGGGCTGGTATGTGCCTTGTCCCATTTGTGCGCCTGAAGCCTTTTCGACCTGATAAATCAAGTCTTGAAATTCTGCACGAACTTTTTTATAACCGTAAGTGTTGACGTTTGCCATGTTGTTGGCTATGACATCAAGATTGGTTTGTTGTGCTATCATTCCCGTTGCGGCTGTGTGTAGTGACCTTAGCATTTATTTAACTCCTCTAGCGATTTACCGTACCCAGATTTATTGCCTTTGATACGGTGTCCCCCTGTGTTTTAACTATTTTTGCCATTGCTTCATATGAGCGTGTGACAGTGATTGTGTTTATCATTTCGTAAATTGTATTTGTGTTTGAACTCTCAAGCATTCCCTGTTGCAGTCTTGCGCTTTGGTTGCTTTGGTGCATACCTGCGTCTATTCCTTCTTCCTGAATAAACTTACCCTCTCCCAATTGTGCGCTTAAAAGTGTTTTGTCATCAAAGTCTACAATTTGAATTTGTTGCAGTGTGCGCGGAGTATCAGGGTTGGTTATCTGAATAACGCCGTTTTCTCCGATGTTTAAATCTTTTAGCGAGTCTATCCTGTTGTTTGGGTTGTTGTTTTCATCTTCAGGATTAAGGACAATTCTTATTCTCCTGTTTTGAGTGTCCATGACCCAGTCGCCTTCTTTTGTTACAAGGTAATAATCGTCAGTCATCTGAAAATTTCCGGCGCGCGTGTAATAGTAGTTTTTTTCATCATAAGGTACGTTGTCTGGGACTTCCTGATGTCTTATTTTGAAGAATCCTTTACCTTGAATACCTACGTCAAGTTTGTTCCCTGTTGTAATCAACCCGCCTTGCGAAAAGTCTATATAGGTTCTATCCGCCGCATTACCGAGGCTCAGGCTGCCCACCCTTATAAATTGGGTATCTTTAGGATTATTTGTAATCGGTACTTGTTTTACTTCAACATCAGCCTGCATTAAATCTTTAAAAGTTATGTTAGTTTTTTTAAAACCGACTGTATTTACGTTTGCAAGGTTGTTTGCGTTAACGTCCTCCTGCTTTAAAAGCGACATCATACCTTTTGTTGCTGCTTCAAGACCTCTTGTTATCATAATTTACCCCCTTTTATTGCTTCATAGGAGGCTAAAATATTTTTTACATAGTTTTGTGTTTCTCTATACGGTGGCACATCGCCATATCTTTGGACGGCGCCGGGGCCTGCGTTGTATGCTGCAAGTGCAAGTTTGGGGTCATTGTTAAAGCGATTCATCATACTTTTTAAATATTTAACTCCGCCCTCAATGTTTTGTTCAGGGTCGTAGGCATCTGTTACGCCAAGACCTTTTGCTGTTTGAGGCATAAGCTGCATTAGCCCCATAGCGCCGCATTTTGATGTAGCGTCAGGGTTAAAGCCTGATTCTTGTTTAACAACCGCTTTTATAAAATCAGGGTCAAGATTATTTTTTTGCGCATATTTTTCAATCAGAGTTTCTATATTTTCTTTTGAATTTTTAAACGTTGTTTTTTCAATTTCGTCTTTAGGTTTGTCCTGTGCCATTTTTTCATCAAGTATGTTTTTAAATTCTGCCGCATTGGCACTTTTTTGCGTAGGAGTGTTTTCATCAGGACCTAAAATACGGTTGATGCTGTTTTCTATTGTGCTTAACCTTCTTAAAGTCAAGTCAAGACCTGTAATTAAGCCCTCACTCATTTTATATAAACCTACCTCTTACCATTTTGGCGCAATTTTGCGCTTACAATATAAATATACTCTCTATGTGTTTGTATTCTCATCAATCAAATGATGGAATTTTTCTTGAAAAATAAATCTTTAGATTGAAATTTGAAATGACATTAAAAAACCGGCTTTATGCCGGTGAAAAATAAATTTATAAAACTTTTGAAATAAAACAAACGGCGTCAACAAAAATATCTTTTAGAAAGTCTTGTGCCACTTTGTTGAGCGGTCTGTTGTCAAGATTCTCAAAAGCAAGTACAATCGGATCTCTTGTTTTACTGAATGAGTGAATAATATTTTTTGAGTCCAGACTGTCAAATTTTGATTTTAACTGTTCGCTGCTCTCAATATCAACATCTTGGGCTTGCGGGTCAAATATATTTACCATATTTATTCCTCTCTTAGTATATTGTATATATATAAAAAATATATCTTGTTAAAAATTGCTTTTTTGTTTTAATTTATGTTAAAATTTCTTAATAAATTTTGCATTAATTCTCTCGGGTAATAGCAAAATATTTTATTTTTGTGTTTTATGTTGTTAGTGTTGTGTTTAGACAGGGGAAAAAATGAAAATCAGTGCTGTTTCAAGTGGATATAGAACTCTAAATTTTGGCAGGAGCCTTAATAAAGCAGAGATGGATGGTGCATATAAGGCAGCTCAAGAGGCAAGAAATTTGATGGGTTTTCAAGACGGAAACAGTCTTTTAATTGTGCCTGCAGGTAAACTGCCGCAAGAGCAAGGTCAAACTTTGACACAAAAACTGATTGACTTTTTTGAAAGTGCAAAAAAACTTTTGGGAATAAATACTGTTGAAATTACAGGTAACACTGATGATAGCGTATCTGATTCCGTTAAATCTGCGCTTAAACAAAATGATATGAGGCGTATGGGTTATTTTGATATACCAAATGACCCTGATGAGTTAATAAGTCAGGTTGAAAAATTAGCTGACGAGTACGACGGTTTAAGGATTAATGCCAATAAGGACGGTATTAGTGCCCAGCAGTTAAACACTATTGAAGAAACTTTTAAGAGAGTAAAGGGTGATAAATTTGACCCTAATATGCTTATATTTGAACATGGTCAAAGGGCATATGATTGGGGAGAACCCAACCAAATTGCAAGCTTGTACAAAGGAAGAACCATAGTAACATCAAGCAACAATTTAAATGACAATGGTGTTTTGTGGGGCTCGAGAAGTTTTGTTACGGATAGAATGGGTGCAAAACAAGGCGAATTTATCCATGGGTTAAGAAATAGTTTTGAGGGTGATTTTGCTTCTCAAATTAACAATGAACAGATAAAAGCAGCAGAGCATTTGCTTGAAACCGAATTAAAACTCCATGATGATGAACTTTTAGAGCCGGCAAGATTTGCTGCGGCAAAAAGGGCCGATGTAGCAAGTTCAAAGAATTTATACAGATATTTGCAAGATGTAACTCCTAATGCTGATATTGATGTTGAAAATTTTCAGAGCGTTTATCAAAAAGCTTTGCAAGAGGGCATGGGCGATAACTATTTTGATTCTCTTGCAAAAGTAATGAAGGCAATGGGCTTGGATGAAAGTTCGCCCGAGCTTTATGATAAAATTTGCGGTTATAGAAATGCGCTTTTTTCAAAAGGTGCAGCGACACTTGAAGAACTTGCTCAAATGAGCGAGGAGCAATTGGCGCAGTCATACAAGGATAGTTCAAATATTGTTTTGCAAGGTAAAGACATTAAGGCTCAAAGGCTTGCAGCCCAAGAAGAAGCTCGCAAAATTGCCCAAGAAGCAAATAAGCGTTTGCAAGACTTTTTAAGTGGTGAAAGTGCAAGAATTGAAGACGGCAGAAAGCTTCAAAACGGCGCAGAAATATTTGATCAAAATTACTTTGATAAGGCTGTGAATTTTGCAAGAAAGAATAAAAAACAAGTCGCAATAGTTGCTCTTGCTGCAGCAGTTGCGGCTGTTGGTGCTACAATGTATTCTTATGGTAAAGAAATATCACAAAAAGAGCCAAAAATTAAATAAACATATTTAATATTTGCTGTGAAAAGAATATCATAATAAGTGCGCTTGCGACCATTGCAGGGCCAAAGGGCATATAGTAAAAATCCTCGTTTTCACTTCTGTTTTTAAGAGTTTTTAAAATAACAAAAAGGCATAAAAACAAAACAAGGCATATTGCGCCTATGAAAATTAAGTAGTATTGAGAATTTGTATTAATGAGTTTTGTACAGATAATGCATAAAACAGCTGCAAGTAGCGCAAAAGCCGTACCGTAGTGCTTGTTTTTAATGTATTTTACAAAAAGCGCGGGCAGTGCGAATATTGCCTGTATAATTATGCTCAAAAAAGCTACAAAAAGCAGCATTTTTAAACCAAAAAATGCACCCAAGCCCATTGCAATAAGTGTATCGCCCTCGCCAAATGCTCTTGTTTTTACGCTAAGTGTGCCGATATGTGCAAGCAGTTCAAAAATCAAATATCCTGCAATTAACCCCAAAAAGCTTTGCGGTATTGATATTGAGCCTATGTGCAAGATGTTGTATAAAAGTGCAAGAGCCATTAAAATGTACGTGTGTAAATCTATAACAACATGCTCTTTAAAATCCGTTATGCAAATTAGGACAAAAATTGATGAAATTGCGCACAGAAAAAGCGTTTTTAGGCTTAAACCAAAGTTTAAAAACATAGCAAGGTATAATATTGCATTTGCAGCCTCAACGATGGGGTATTGAATTGATATCGGTTCTTTACAGTATTTGCATTTTCCCAAAAGAAAAATATAGGAAATAACGGGTATATTTGTGTACCAGCTTAGTTTTGTTGAGCATTTAGGGCATTTGGAAGGTGGAAAAATAATGCTTTCGCCGCTCAGACCTCTAAGTGCGACTACATTTAAAAAACTGCCTATGCAAAGTCCTATCAGGATTGCAAATATTGAAAAAAGCACATTAGCGCTCATATTTGTGTAAACCTTTTTTTGTAATTATATTAAAAAGCTTGTCCAGAGCTTTTTTTAGCTTTCTTGAAACTTGCATTTGAGACATGTTAAGTTTTTGCGAAATTTCCCTTTGATTTAAGCCTTCAAAATAATTTAAAATAATCAGCTGTTGTTCTTCGTAATCAAGCTTTTTAATTGCATCATGCAAAATCATTCTGTTTTCAAAGCCTGTTATTAAATCTTTTTGACTTTCATCAACAAGTCTGTCACTCAGGGTTGAGTTACCGTTTTCTTCGTTTCCTAAAATTTGGTCAATAGAAATTGCAGTTGTGCGCCTGTCAAGTTCATAAACTTCTTCTATTTTTTTCTCGCTCATCTGAAGGGCTTGTGCAAGCTCTTTGTCAGATGGGGTTGTACCGAGTTTTTCCGTTAATTCAAGAGTAATTTTGTGCACTCTGTAGGAGAGTTCTTTTATCTCGCGCGGTGCGCGTATGATTGTGCTTTTATCCCTCAAATAATGTCGAATTTCACCTGTTATAAGATAAGTTGCATAAGTTCTAAAGTTTGAACTTATTTCAGGCTTAAAAAGGTCTACCGCTTTTATTAGCCCCAGCGCTCCAACTTGTGTAATGTCTTCGATAGGGTCGGTTGAACGTCTTGCAAGCGAGCGTGCAACTTTTTTTACAAGCGGCATATATGTAAGCACGATAAGTTCTCGTAAATGGTGCTTTGTGGCTTCATTTTGCGTTTCTTTGTATTCACAAAGCCACTGGGCAACCCTGTTTTCAGGGTCTATTGAATCATTTGTATTTAAAAATTCTTGTGCCATTTATTTTTCCGTCTATTTTTTAACAGCAAACTCAGAATCGAGTCTTAAAAATACAGGTTGAATTTCTGATTTTTCAATTAATTTACCTGTTTTAATCATTTTCGCTTTAAGTTCATCAAGTTTCATATTGACGTTAATTTTTAATTGTTTAGCCATATTTGCAGCAATATTTGGACAATAAGGGTAAATTAAAACTGCAACTTTTGTCATTAAATCAAAAATTGAATATAAAACCTCGCCACATTCTTGCATTTTGCCTTCTTTTGCAAGAGTCCATGGTGCATTGTCATTTACAAATTTATTTGCTTCATCTACAAGAGAGATAATTTCCCCTGCAGCTTCCGCCAACTCTACTTTGTCAAAATGGTTTTTAACCTTTTCAATCGTAGCCATAGATGCTTTTGTAAGCGAGTTTTCACAAATGTGTTCATCTAAAATATTGCCGTCAAAATATTTGCAGAGCATATTTAAAGAACGGTTTAAAAGATTGCCCATATTATTTGCCAAATCTGCATTTACGCGCTCTTTAAAGTCTTCATCCGAATAATTGCCGTCTTTACCCGAGGGTGCACTGACACACATAAAATAGCGGAAAGAATCAGGCTCTTTCAACTCAAAAGCGTCCATAACGGTCTTTGGTGAGATAACATTGCCGATTGATTTTGACATTTTATTTTTGTCAATTGTTATCCAGCCATGTGCATAAATTGTTTTAGGTAACTCGACTCCAAGTGCCATAAGTATTGCAATCCAATAAATCGAGTGAAATTTCAGAATGTCTTTACCTATAATTTGAAAATCAGCCGGCCAAAAAGTTTTGAATTTTTCACTGCTTTCACCGTTTGGGTTATAGCCAAGGGCTGTAATATAGTTGCTCAGCGCATCAATCCAGACATAAATTACTTGTGTCGGGTCAGATTTTACTTCAATGCCCCAGTTAACGTTTGTTTTTGCACGAGAAACGGAAATATCTTCAATATTTTCAAGTTGATTTAATACTTCATTTGCTCTGAAGGCAGGCATGATAAAGTCGGGATTTTCCTTGATATGCTTGATTATTGCGTCTTTGTATTTTGTTAATTTAAAAAAGTAATTTTCTTCGCTTACAAGCTCGGGCTTTTTGTTGTGTATCGGGCAGTTGCCGTTCTCATCAAGGTCTTTTGGGCTCAAAAAGCTTTCACATCCGCTGCAGTACAACCCTTCATATTTATGCTTGTAAATGTCACCTTTTTCAAGGAGTTTTTCAAAAATTTCCTGTACGATTTTTGTGTGCTCTAAATCTGTTGTTCTTATGAATTTGTCGTAATTAATGTCTAAAAGCGCCCATGAGTCTTTAAATTTTTGAGAATTTTCGTCGCACAATTCTTTTGGTGTAATACCTATAGTTGCTGCAGTTTTTTGTATTTTAATACCGTGTTCATCTGTGCCTGTAAGGAAAAATGCATTATCGGTTCTTTGTTTAAAGTGTCTGAAAAGCACATCTGTTAATATTTTTTCAAAAGCATGACCTATGTGCGGAGCGCCGTTAACATAGTCTATTGCGGTTGTTACCATAAATTTATTCATAATTTTATTCCTGTTTTCTCTATAAGATTATACAATGAACATTAAAGCGCGTAAATAAGCTCTTTTGCGTATGGTTTAGACGCGCTTATTATAATTGCTTTGTTTGCACAATCTATTGCCTCGTTTAACTTTTCATCTTTTACATCGTTGTAATACAGTGTTAAAAGAGTTTCCCCGCTTTTAATTTCATCGCCCGTTTTTTTATTTAAAATGCAGCCTGCGCTTGGGTCTATACTGTCTGTTTTTTTATCTCTGCCTGCCCCTAAAAGCTTGCATGCGCGTGCTATTTTAAGTGCGTCAAGTTCTTCAATATAGCCGTCTTTTTGTGCTTTTAGTTCATATGAATTTTCTGCCTGCTTAAAAAGGCTGTAATCATTCACAATATCAGGGTTTGCACCTTGGTATGCAATGATTTTTTTAAATGTTTCAA
>DVJQ01000061.1 GCA_018716625.1 Candidatus Galligastranaerophilus intestinavium
ATAAGGCGGATAAATAAAAATATCTGTTTTATCTTGTGTTGCAACAATTTTACCATATTTTTGATATGTTGCCTCAAGAGTCCTCAAAACTGTTGTACCCACTGCAACAACAGCCCCTTTTGCATTATTAATTTCTTGTGCTGTATCCTTAGGAATTACAAAACTTTCAAAATGCATTTTATGTTTTGTAAAATCATTAACTTTAACGGGCAAAAACGTACCTAAGCCGACATTTAAGGTAACATATACAATCTTTACTCCCTTATCTTTAATCTTCTTTAAAATTTCCTCGCTAAAATGTAATCCCGCCGTTGGCGCTGCTGCAGAGCCGGTATTTTTAGCAAAAACCGTTTGATAGTCTTGTTTATCTTCATCGTTTGTTTGTCTTGAAATATAAGGAGGAAGCGGGATTGAGCCGTACCTGTCTAAAATCTCATAAACATCATCTCCCAAAAATTCAAGCTCGACAAGGTTTTTTGGCAACTCACCTTCATGTGCTTTTTCTATATCTTTTTGAATAACTTTTATTTTAAAATCATCACTTACAAAAAGCTCCTCACCCGCTTTTACTCTTTTTGAGCGCTTCATAAGACAAATCCATTGATTATTTTGAGCGCAAGGATTAAGCAAAAACACTTCAACCTCACCGCCACTCTTGCGTTTTGCAAGCAAGCGCGCGGGAAAAACTTTTGTATTGTTTAAAACAAGCACATCAAAAGGATTTAATAAATCGACAATATCATAAAAATGCTTATGCTCTATTGTCTGATGTTTTCGCTCCAGCACCATCATACGCGCATTTTCACGCTTTTTTAGCGGGTGTTGCGCAATAAGTTCTTTTGGTAAGTTGTAATTAAAATCTTCAGTCGTTAAATTCATATTTAGTGTTCAAATGTCTTGCCGCAAGCGTTTCATCTGCCTTCAATATCGGAGTTTTTGTCGGATATTGACTGAATTTTTCGGGGTCACTTTCAACTTCTTTAGCTATTTCAATCATTGTTTGAATAAAGTTGTCCAAAACCTCTTTTGTTTCGCTCTCGCAAGGTTCAATCATCATTGCTTCATGCACAATAAGCGGGAAATAAACCGTCGGAGGATGACAATTTGAATCCATAAGTCTTTTTGCCATCATAAGGGTTGAAACACCTTTTTGTTTTTGTAAATCGCCCGACAATACAAACTCATGCATACAAGAGCGGTTATAGGGCAACATAAAATGTTTTTTAAGCTTTTCTTTTATGTAATTTGCCGCTAAAACAGCGTCAGAGCTTGCATTTCTAAGCTTATTACCCATCATTAAAATATATGTATAAGCACGCACAAAAATGGAAAAATTACCGTAAAATGTGCTTACTTTACCTATTGTACAAGGGTTTTTGTAATCTCTAAAGTATTTTTGTCCGTCAAATTTTACCCTTGGAGTGGGCAAAAACTTTTCAAGTTCTGCTACAACACCAACAGGTCCTGCCCCCGGGCCTCCGCCGCCATGGGGAGTAGAAAACGTTTTATGCAAGTTAAGATGTACAATATCAAATCCCATAAGACGCGGGTTTGTATGCCCCATTACCGCATTTAAGTTTGCACCGTCGTAGTACAAAAGCGAACCGTTTTTGTGCATTAATTCCGAAATTTTTAAAATATTTTCGTCAAAAAGCCCTAAAGTATTTGGGTTTGTCATCATAATCGCGGCAATTTCTTCGCCCTGATTATCAATCAAGCTTTTTAACTCATCAAAATCCACACCGCCCTGCTCATCAGACTTTACTTCAATACAGTCAAACCCGTTCATTTTTGCACTCATCGGATTTGTACCATGGGCGTTATCAGGGATTATAACTTTTTTTCTTTTTTTGTCGTTTTCAAAATATTTTTTGACTATATTCATCGCACAAAACTCGCCATGCGCACCTGCACAAGGTTGTAGAGTTATTGCGTCCATTCCTGTTATAATTTTTAGTGCCTGCTCCAAATCATACATTAATTCAAGCGCACCTTGAGAATCTTTGTCACTTTGCAGCGGATGAAGATTTGAAAAACCTTCAAGCCTTGCTGTCAGCTCATTTGCACGAGGATTGTATTTCATTGTACAAGAGCCGAGAGGATAAAATCCTTTTTCTATACAAAAATTTCTGTCAGAGAGTTCCTTATAATGCCTCATAACCTCTAATTCCGTAGTACTTGGAAGGTTTAGCGGCGTTGTTCTCTTACTAAATTCAATGTCATCATTTAAAAATGTCTTTGAGTTCAGATTTTTATTTTTTTCAAATATCGTTTTCATATACTAATACTACTACAAAATTTTATTTTTGGCTTAAAATTAAGACGGGAGGAATAAAAAAATGGATAAAATTAAAATTGCCGACAGGGAATTTAGTTCGCGTTTAATGGTCGGCACAGGCAAATTCAATGATTTTGAAACCATGCAAAAAGCACACTTAGCTTCAGGTGCCGAAATTGTAACAGTCGCAATAAGAAGGGTAAATGATAAAGCACAAGGGCATATAGGTTTAATGGACTATATTGACACAAATAAATACTGGCTTTTGCCTAATACTGCAGGGTGCTCGACAGTTGATGAAGCACTGCGTGTTGCAAGACTCTCGCGTGCAATGGGTATAAATAATTGGATTAAGCTGGAAGTTATTCCCGATCCGAAATTTCTTCTTCCTGACCCTATTGCAACACTTGAAGCAGCAAAAAAACTTGTAGAAGAAGGTTTTACAGTACTTCCATACATTAATGCAGACCCGATTTTAGCAAAAAGGCTTGAGGAAATAGGCTGTGCGACCGTTATGCCGCTTGCAAGCCCTATTGGCACAGGTCAAGGCGTAAAAACTCTTGAAAATATTAAAATTATAATCGAGCAGGCAAATATTCCCGTTGTTGTTGACGCGGGCATTGGCGTTCCATCTGACGCATCGCTTGTAATGGAAGCAGGCGCTGATTTTTGCCTTATTAACACTGCAATAGCAAAAGCAGATGACCCTGTAAAAATGGCTGAAGCCTTTAAATACGGAGTTATGGCAGGAAGATATGCTTATGAAGCCGGCAGAATTCCCAAAAAAGCATACGCAAGCGCATCATCACCTTTAGACGGGATAATCGGTAAATAATGTTAAAGAGTATTTTTGAACAGTTCGCAGACTTAATTTACAAACAAAAATGTGTCGTCTGCGGCTGTTCAAAAACTAATGAAATTCTGTGCAAAAACTGTTTAAAAACTGTTCACAACCTCTCACCTTTTGCACAAAAAATAATTGAGGGTGTTAATATCTTTTGCGCTTTTAAATATGATGAAAATATTAAAATTTTAATCAGAAATTTTAAATTCAACAGAAGAAAAAACGCTGCAATACCTTGTGCCAAGTTGCTTTATAACTATTTTAAAAAAGTTTGCGAACAAAACAGCTTAGACCTGAACCCCAAAAACTCAATAATAACCTGTGTTCCAAGCCATCCGCTAAGAGTATTAAAACGCGGATATTGCCACACAGAGCTGATTTCAAAGGAATTTTCAAATCTAAGCGGAATTAAAACAGATTTTAAAATAATCAAAAAGGTTAAAAACACTCTCCCTCAGTACAAAGTAAGGGCAAATCAAAAAGCAAAAAATGTTCGCGGGGCATTTAAAATATACCCAAATCACGCTCAAGGAAAGACTTTAATACTTATTGACGACATCATAACTACCTCTGCAACACTGTTTGAGGTTATTTCAAATCTAAAAAAACACTCTTATAACGATATAGTTTGTTTTACTCTTGCCTGTTAAAAACTGTTCAAAACTCTCCCAAGTTATGCACAGGCAAATTTCCCGTAAAATCAATACTTTTCAGAGTTATGCACAAAAGTTATTGCATTATTATGTATTATTATTTTTTTATAATATAATTAATTTAAAATATAACTGGGGAAAAAAATGGAAATTATCATAAATAAAGAAGATTTGTTGAATGGGATTAAGGTTGTTGAAAAAATCACCGCACAAAAAGGCTCTCAACCGGTTTTGTCAAATATTCTCATTGAAACGGTATCAAATGACAGGGTAAGATTTTGTGCAACAGATTTGAATTTATCCATAAGTCACAAAGCAAACGCTCAAGTTGAAAAAGAAGGTCAAATTACACTCAGCGCAAAAAGACTTGGAGAAATTACTTCTAAATTAGACAATAAACCTATTAAACTTTCACTTAATCCTGACACAAACATTGTGACAATAAGCTGCGGAAAAGCAAAATTTGAACTTATCGGAATAAGTGCAAATGAGTTTCCAAAAGTATTTGATGAAGAAACATTAGAAGATGATGAAAAATCTTTTGAAATAAATAAAAATACTTTGATAAAAGGGGTAAAACAAGTTGTATTTTCTGCGGCACTTCATGAAAGTGCAAGTGTTTTATCGGGTGTGTGTTTTAATATAGATTCAAACACACTTGAAATTGTTGCAACGGATGGAAACAGGCTTACAAGAGCGTCAAAAGAAATTAATTCAAAAGACGACAGTGCTATTTTTATTGTTCCCTCAAGAACGCTGCAAGAATTAATCAGAATTTCATCAATAATTGAAGATGAAGAAGTTACAATAAGACTAAAAAAAGCAAAAATCCGTTTTGAATTTGAAGATGTAATTTTTCAATCCAAATTAATAAACGGAACTTATCCTAAATATCACCAGTTAATACCTACAAGTAACGATAAAATTGTATACATCGACAGAGATGAATTAATCGGTGTTATTGAAAGAGTTTGTGTAATGGTAAACGAACGCACAAACATTATTAAATTTACATTTAATAAAAATTCTTTAGAATTGAGTACAGACTCTCCTGATGCAGGTTCGGGCAAGGATTTTATAGATGTTGACAGTAACTTTGATGAAATAGTTATTGCATTTAACTATAAATACGTTCTTGACAGTTTGAAAAACATGGACACTAAAAAAGTTAAGATTGAAATTGCCACAAGTTTGAGTGCAACTTTATTTAAGCCTGCAAATGAAAACCAAGAGGGTGATGAGTCTTATGTTTGTTTGATTATGCCGGTACAAGTGAGGTAATTTATGAAAGTCGGTATTCAAGTCCCTGCCACAATGGCAAATCTTGGTTGCGGTTTTGATTGTTTAGGTCTTGCGTTGCCAATATACAACACTATAATTGTAGAAGAAACAGTTTTACCCGGTTCCGGTATTGAAATAAATATAATTGACGAGAAAAACCCTGATAGTGTTTTAAATATTCCAACCGATAAAAATAATATAGTATATAAGGCAATAGAGCTTTTATACAGCTATATAGGTCAAGTTCCGGATGAATTAAAAATTACAATAAAAACACAAATCCCTGTAGCACGCGGGCTTGGTTCATCCGCTTCTGTTGTTGTAGGCGGTTTAATGGCTGCAAACACACTTTTAAGAAATCCTGCCGATGAGGCTGTGTTGCTCTCTATTGCAACTGAAATAGAAGGGCATCCGGATAATATTACACCTGCCATAAAAGGCGGAGTAACTCTTTCAAGTTGGGAAGATGACGGATCTGTTGTTTATCGCAAATTACCTTGGTATGACGATTGGAAAGTTACGGTTTGTATTCCTGATTATGAACTTGCAACCGAAATTTCCCGCTCTGTTTTACCAAAAGAAGTTGCACTGAAAGATGCTGCTTTTAATTTAAGAAGAAGTGCAATGTTTGTAGAGGCACTGCACACTCATGACAGTGAATTATTAAAGCTTGCCATGCGTGACAGATTGCATCAACCATACAGAAAAAAACTTGTTCCGGGGCTTGTTGCAATTATGGATAATTTAAGACATACAAACGGTGTTTTAGGTTGTTTTTTAAGCGGGGCAGGGCCTGCAATAGGTGTTGTATCTTGTGGTGCAAATATTAACGAAGTAAAAGATATTGTTGCAAATACTTGGCGTGATATGAACGTGAACACTCAGTTTTATTCCTTGCCGCTTGACAATGAGGGGGCAAAAAGAATACTCTAATAAAAAAAGGAGAAAAATATGAAAAAAGCAATTCTTTCAATTTTATGTTTTACTTGTGTAACTTTAGCGTCAAATGCTGCAGGAGTTGGGTATATAAACTACGATACAGTTTCAACTAACTATTCTCTTGCAAAAAAATATACAAATGATTTGAATAACAAAGTTAACGCTATAAGAAATTATACAAACCAAAAAGACAAAGAAGTAGGAAATGCAAAAACTGCTGCTCAAAAAGCTGCAATTAAAAAAACAGCATTGGCTGAAATTGAGAAAAAACAAAAAGACTACCTTGCAACCAGAAAAAAATATGAAGCAGATTTAAACAAGAAAATCGGCGCTGCTGCTGAAACAGTAAGAGTTCAAAAGAAACTTGATGTTATTTTGAACAAAGATAATGTTGTAGCAGGTGGTGTAGACGTTACTGCGGCAGTTATGCAGATATTAAAATAAGATGTTTAAATTTGACACAATTGTAGTAGGTGCAGGTCATGCAGGTATTGAGGCAGCAGTCAGTGCTGCCAGACTTGGCGCAAAAGTACTTTTTTGTACTCTAAATCTTGATAACATTGCCTTAATGCCTTGTAATCCTGCAGTCGGAGGGCCGGCTAAATCTAATCTTGTTCGTGAAATTGACGCTTTAGGCGGAGTTATGGCACAAGCAACCGATGCTACTTATGTGCAAATGAAAATGTTAAATTCTTCCAGAGGTCCGGCAGTGCGTGCACTAAGGGCACAGTCGGATAAAAAAGAGTATATGAGATATTTTAGACACTTGCTTGAGAGTGAAAAAAATATCTCATTAAAACAAACTCAAATAACTGAAATTATTGTTGAAAACAGTACTATAAAAGGTGTTAGGGATGAATTGGGGCTTGAATATTTTGCGCCGACAGTTATATTAACCACAGGTACAAGCCTTGAGGGTAAAATATATATAGGTTTAAAATCCTTTAGTGCAGGGAGATTAGGAGAGCGCGCAGCTTGCGGGATTTCAGGAAGTCTTGAGAAAAACGGGCTTAAAATAAAAAAATTAAAAACAGGAACACCTGCAAGGGTTGACGGCAGGACAATTGATTATTCAAAATTAATTATTCAACCGCCTGACCCTTTAGTTGACGGGCTGCCAAATTTCTTTTCTTTTAAGCCAAATCGCCCGATAAGAGAACAATTGCCTTGTTATTTAACAAAAACTACCGAATTAACCCATAAAATAATTCGTGATAATCTGGATAAATCGCCTATGTATCAAGGTTTAATCCATGGTAGAGGTCCAAGGTATTGCCCAAGTATTGAAGATAAAGTAGTAAGATTTGCACATAACCCTTCGCACCATATTTTTATCGAGCCTGAGGGAAAGGACACTTATGAAGTTTATGTGCAGGGATTTTCAACAAGTTTACCCGTTGAAGTGCAATTTCAAATGCTCCATTCACTTCCGGGGCTTGAAAATGTGTCTGTCATAAAACCGGCTTATGCTGTTGAATATGACTCTGTAAGTGCGCTGGAGCTTGATTATTCACTTATGTGTAAAAAAATAAAAGGACTGTTTTTGGCAGGGCAAATTAACGGAACATCAGGCTATGAGGAAGCTGCAGCGCAAGGACTTGCGGCTGGAATTAACGCGATAAATTATCTTCAAAATAAAAACCCTCTTGAGTTAACACGCGCAAATTCTTATATTGGTACACTAATCGATGATTTAGTTACAAAAGATTTGGATGAACCTTACAGAATGTTAACTTCAAGAAGCGAGTACAGACTTATTTTAAGGCAGGATAACGCAGATGAGCGCTTAATGGAGATAGGTTACAGCGCAGGTCTTGTCAGAGAAGAAGATATTTTAAGATTTAGAGAAAAACAAAGACAAATTGAGCTTGAAATAAATAATCTGAAAAATACAAAAATTTCACCCACACAAGAAAACAAAGAAATACTTTCAAAATACAATGAAAATTTAGATACGGGAAAAAGCGCTTATGAACTGCTAAAGCGCCCTAATGTAGATTATAAAGTATTAAAAGAATTGGGATATGAGCTTTTAGGAAATTATCCGGATAAACTTTTTGAGCGTGAAGTGTTGGAACAGGCGGAAATAAAAATAAAATACGACGGCTATATTAAGCGTCAGGCAAGTCAAATAGAAAGTGCCGATAAAATGGAGCGCATAAACATACCTGATGATATTGATTATTTTGCAATAAAGCAAATTTCAACCGAAACAAAGGAAAAACTTGACAAGGTACGCCCAAAAACCCTTGCACAAGCCCTTAGGATAGGCGGAGTAAAGCCTGCGGACATTTCTTGTTTAATGGTGTTGATAGAATCAAGAAAATTGCCAAATAAATAAAAGGGTAAGACCCAAATCCCCCGCAACACACACTCTACAAAGCGGAAAGGTTGAAAGGGGGTGAGTAAATGATTAAACGTGAGTTAATCAAAAAAGCTCTAGTGGTGCTAGAGCTTTTAATCAGATTAATTATAACGTTAATCTAAAGGGTCAAAGCAGCAACTCTAAGAGAGTCCACCTCTTGGGGTTGCTCCCCTTTATATTTTAATTATACCACTTTTCAGACGAGTTACAACCCTATGTAATTTTTTAAATTACCGCTTAAATTTTGGTTGCGACACAACTTTTTAAGCTTAGAAATTGCACGTGTTTCAATCTGTCTGATTCGTTCGCGCGAAACACCGTAACGACTACCTATTTCATCAAGTGTTTTCTTTTGTCCGTTATCATCTAAACCGTAGCGCATAATAAGCACATCTTTTTCTTTTTGGTTTAGTTGATTCAACATTTTATGTACATCTGTTAATAAATTTTCCTGTGTGACTTTTGTATCGGGTGTTAAATGTGAGTCATCAATAATAAAATCAGCAATTTTTGATGAATCATCTTTTTGATTAGCAGGAGTTTCAATGCTTATTGTACTTTGTGCACTTTTCATAAGAGATGATAATTTAGAAGGACTCATACCTATGGCATGTGCTACTTCTTCTTTTGTCGGTGCGCGGTTTAATTTTGTTGAAAGCTCAACTGTTGCTCGCTTAATTTTACCCAATGTTTCAATCATGTGAACAGGTAATCTTATCATGCGTGATTTATCTGCAATACCTCTTGTGATTGACTGTTGAATCCACCAGGTTGCATAAGTTGAGAATTTGTAACCTTTTGTGTAGTCAAATTTTTCTGCGGCTTTCATAAGTCCTAAATTACCTTCCTGAATTAAATCAAGAAACGAAAGACCGCGCCCGATATATTTTTTGGCAATTGATACAACAAGCCTTAAATTTGCATTTATTAAAGTTTCCTTTGCTTTTTGAGAATTATTTTCTTTAATCTCTTTTGCAACTTTCATTTCTTCTTCATAAGACAAAAGCGGAATTTTACCGATTTGTTGCAGGTAAACTTTAACGGAATCATCTGAAGTTACACTTTTGTAGTCTTCTCTTGTTTCTTTTTCTTCCTGATTTTCGTCGTTTTCGTCTTCAAGATTCTCAATGTCATTAAAAACATCTTCTTCTAGTTCTTCTAAATGCTTTGTACTTTTTGTTTTCATTTTTTTCTCCAACAAGCCGTTTAATAATTATATATTTATCTACTTTGGATACAAGCTACGTTTGATGTATTTGTCTTATACTTTCATATACTATAACGGCACATGCTGCTGAAACATTTAGGGATTCAAATGAGCATGGAATTTTAATTTTAAAATCCGCCTTATTAAGCAAGGTTTTTGAAACCCCTTCTCCTTCTGCACCTAGTATAATTGCAAAATTCATATCTTTATAGCTTATGTCAAAATAATTATCTTTACTTTGTCCGTCTGCTGCAATTATCCACCAGTCGTTTTTTTTGAGTATATCAACAGTAGAAGGGAGGCTATTTGCTTTTATTATTGGAATGTAATTTATCGCACCTGCGGAAGTTTTTTCAACAGTAGCATTTATTGGGCAGCTTCTGTGTTTTGGGATGATTATTGCATCAAAACCCGCAGCAGCAAGTGTTCTTGCGATTGCGCCAAAGTTATGAGGATCTTCTACACCGTCTAATATTACTATTTTTCTGTAACTATCAGTTTTTTTATTTAAAAATTCGTCAAAGTCTTGGTATTCAACAGGTGACACTGACGCAATAACTCCTTGAAAGTTAATATTTTGTAATTTTTTGTCACAATCTTGAAAATATTTATTAAATTTATTAAGATTTGTAAACTGAATTTGTATAGAATTTTTTTGTGCAAGTTCACTAATTTTTTTTAATTTATTATCAAAATTTATTCCCTGTGAAAAGAAAATTTTATTAATTCTTTTAGGGTTTTGACTTATTGTTTCAAAAACAGTATTTTTTCCAAAAATGTAGTTTTGATTTTTTTGTGAATAATTTTCCAATTTTTATTTACTCCATTTATTGTATATTTTTTAAAAAAGGTTTTTAATTTGCACTGATTATTGTATTATAAAATAAGATATTATGGTATTATTTACGAGTTTATAGATGGTACAGTTCGTTAACACAACAAAGCAAATAGTAGGGGTTTCGGTAACACCCGGTTTAGGCATAGAGGTTGCTGTTTTAGATAAAAAATCTCCTGTAGTGCTTAAATATGGTAGGAGATATATAGAATACAATGTAGCAACAAGAGAAATTCAGGATTACGCTGCATTTAAAGCTGCAATTGTAGAATTATTCAGAGAACTTGATATAAATCTAAAATCAAGTGTGTACTTAACTTTACCTAATGTGCATTTAGATTTTGAGAGTTTACCTCTTATAATCGGTGATGAAGCTATTAACAACGCAATATTATCAAAAGCAGAAGACTCTTATATTTTTAAAAGAGTAGAGCCTGTTAGTGCTTGGTGTGACTTGATGACAAGTTCACAAACAGATAAAAGACTAATTGTTTACAGCTCATTCCAAGAAAGCACTGTTTCTCAAATTAAAGACGTATTTTTGGAGTTAGGAATAGGTCTTGTCGGTATCGAAAGTTCATATTCCGCTACAATCCGCGGTATATACTTTAGTGATGCTATAGGTCTTGATAAAGAAGATGATAAAAACATTAACTGGAATTTGTTATTAGTTAATTCAAACAGTTATGCTTTATTTTCGCTAAAAGGTACAAGATTAATTGACTATACGGAAGTTCCTCTTGCAATAAAATCTTTCTCGACTGAGGAAGCATACCAAGCTATTGCAACTTCTGTTTCTCAAGTTCTGCCTAATTTCCCTGCCAAAAAATTGTTTATTTTAAGTCAGGCAGATGATATTTGTGCTGAAGTTTTAAAAACTCAGATAACTTTTGATGAAGAAATTATAGTTCATGATTGCAACAGATATTCAAAGGTACCACCTATTAATATTTCTGCGTCTGTTGTTGAAAATGAAGCTGCAGCGATGACATATGCGCTTATTGGTGCGCTTGCATCTGACCATATGGAAGAAAAGATTTTAGATCTTAACCTTTTAGCTAAATCTGCTGCATTAGGTGATGCGTATTTTGTTTTTGAAGTTTTTGAAAAAATAATTCCTGTAACACAAGACCTTGTAAGAAAAATCTTGATTGGTGTTGTAGCATTTTTAGCAGTTTTATGCGGGGTTATTTACGGTATATTTTATTTGATTAATACTCAAACGGATAAGCAAATAAGTGATTACCAAACAAAAATTAATTCAACTCAGCAGTCAATTGAGTCAATAATGGGCCAAGGCGGTGTAGTTGATATTGAAACACTTATTACAAATATTATAGAGTCTAATAAAAAAGCAATTAATTTTTATGATTCTATTTCTACAGATATTCCTCCCTCATTATGGCTACAGTATTATTACAATAAAAATGGGGACAGAGTTGCAATTGAAGGTATAAGTGCCAATATTGCCGATATTTATGATTACTATAAGAGTTTAAAGGTTGTATCTCCTCAATCTGATATTAAATTGAATAAGTTGCAAATAATGGCTGAAATAAATGGAGATGATTTTGATATTGCAGCACCTGATTTAGGTTCTAAATATTACGAATTTGAAATTTCAAACGTTAATTCTCCAAGAAATAAAGATTCAAATGCTGATAATGCCGATAAAAAACCTAATCAGCAACAAGGTAACGCAAATGGTCTGTTACCTCTTGGTAGCGCAGGTAATACAGCTCCTGCGGCAAAACTTGAACCTGTGGACATTAATAATTAATCGGAAAAATTGACAATGGATAAAGCGAAAACTTTTTTAAATATTATAAGAGAAAATATTTTATACGTAGTTCTTACTTTAGTGCTTTTTATTGTATTCTTTAGTTATATAATTCCGCAATGTTTAAAAGGTTTTAATAATATAAAGAAACTTAATACTGTAAAAGCACAATATCAAGATGTAAAACAACAATATGATGCACTGAAGTTGAAACAAGAACAGCAGAACCGTAATAAAAAGGTTGTGAAAGACGGCAAAATCGTTTTTGATGCACCAGATATGCAGTTTAGTCCGGATGCTTCTTTTGCTCCTTTATTTGAGCTTGTACTTACTTTAGCTCAGCAAAATGGTGTAAGGATAAGATCTATAGATTATAATTATTCTCCCGCCGACGACATTATAAGCATGGCAAAGATTGAAGGTTATAACACTTGTCAGCTTGATATGGTTTTAGTTGGTTCATACAGTGAGATTCAAAACTTTTTCAGAGCTGTTCTAAAAGAGCAATACGTTACAAATCTGGCTGAGGTTGAACTTACACCTTGGGAAAAAGATAAAAAAATTCTTATTGCAAAAGTAAAACTAAATTTATATACAAGAACAATTCCCGAATAAAATCGGGAATTTTTTTATCTGAGTTTTTTGTTTTGAACTTTTCTTAAACCTTTTATATAAACAAAATCAGGATATGATTTGTTTAAAAGTTCATTGTAATCTTCATTATCTTTTAGTAAAAATACGTTAAAGTCTGCGTCTTTACCTGTTTCAAGACTTCCGATTATATTATCCAGTCTTAAAATCTTAGCAGGGTGGCAAGTAAGATACTCTATTGCTTCAAGCGTGTTTAGCTGACCTTTATTTACATACCTTAATTCGTTTAAAAGGCTTAAATCGCTGTTAAATGCCAGTGAGTTTGTCCCAAAACCGAATCTTTTTGGAAAATATTTTAATACTTTATCAAAATCAAGCATTTTATCATGAAGATTTTTGCTGACTCTCGGGCAATATGCCAGTGCTACTTTGTTTTCTTTTAAAATTTCAAGATCATCATCATTTAAGTAATTGCCATAACTTGCAATAAGTCTTTTATTTAAAACATCCATTGCCGCAAGATACTGAGTAGAAGTCACTCCTTTAAAAATCGGTTCAAATTTTTTGTTTGAACAAAATTCATTTAACAAATCAATGTCAGAAAATCCGTATTTAAGCCAATCTTTTTCTTCTTGGCTTTCTGATATTCTTATTGTCATTAAAATGTTATTTTTTCTGCAATATTTTGCAAGGATTTTAAAAAGCCTTTTGTGAACGGAGCAAACACTGTGCGGTGCAACACCGACAAACGTGTTGTCAGATTTTTGTTTTAAAAGTTTATCAATCTTTTTTTGAATTGTTCTAAATTCTTCTTTGCTTGTTTCAGGAGAATCTGAAAAAAGTTCAAAGAAAAGATATGTTTTAATCGGAGTGTCATTTAAAACATTAAAATATTTACTCTCTTTAGAGAGTTGCGCAACACAGGTCGTCCCTGCTAAAAGCGACAATTCAAGCCCTTTTTTAAAAGAGGCAAGCTTGTGCTGAGCGCTCAGACAAAAATATTTACTCAATAAGTCTGCAAGTTTGTATACAAAAGATGTTTTTTTAATTCCCGCAACAAAATAATGCTTCTTTAAAATTGTGTAAGCTTTTTTAAACGCATATTTTACACCGTATTCTTTTGTGTTTACATCGCTGTATTGTAAATGATTGTGTAAATTAATAAACCCCGGAGTAATAACACATCTGCCGTAGTCTTTAATGTTTTTGCACTCGCCTTCTTTTAGCTGTTCTGTTTTGACAATCTTTTCTACTTTGCCTTCGTCCACAACAAGGGTGCAATCCTCATACAGATTGCCATCTGCCGCTATAATCCATTTTGCACTGTAGCCTTTTGCCATTTTTTCCCCTGTCTAATGTAAATATATACAATATTATTAGATTTTTTGTTCCTTTGCAAGTGCAATAAAACTGATTTTTTCTTCTTTAATATTGTAAAAAATGCCTTCATTTTTACTGTTTATGCCATAGAAAAGATGATTTTTTTTATTTTCAAAAAAGATATTTTCGTTAATTTTTTCATCTGATACAAAGACAAGCTGAGTGTTTAAAAATTTTTCGCAATATTCAAACATTTTATCCTTTTTTGATGTGAAACAAAGCCCAAAACGTAAACGCTGCAAGCCAAGACATTGTAAATCAGGCTCTAAAAGAGGCGGGCCTGCAGGAATTGAGCGCGAGGGGCACTTGGGGTTTGATATTATACCTGTCGACCTTAAAAGGGCGATTCTTAATTCATTTTTATAAATTTCATATTCATTTACCCCTTCGCCTAAAACCCCTATACCTTGGGCGTATACAAAATTTAACATAGGAAAAGAATTTGTTTTAAGTTCTTTTGGTCTTACTGCGGGCTGATTTTCAAAAAGCGAATAATCAGGGTCGCACTTTCTTTTTACAATTCCCAAGCTATCCTGTGCAAAAGTTTCACAAATCGGGTTTTTTAGCCTAAAAACAGCTTGCAGTTTATGATTTTTCTTTTTGTTGTTTATTTTTGTATCAAATTCAAAAAACTTGTTTTTATTGTCTAAAATTACATCAAGGGTTAAATCTTTATAAAAAATCCTTAGAACAGATCGTATTTGCCCGTTTTCAACAATTTTTGTCTTATACGGCCTTATAATTTCAGGTTTTGAATTTGGGGCATAGTTGTAACTGTCACCGGAGTCTTTTGTATCAATAATTCTTAAAAAGTCCTCAAACAGGGTGTTTTTAACTTTGTCTAAAACACTTATTTTGCCCTTATCTACACTTAATTTTAAATAAGAGTTTTCTATGTAATTTTCACCCGCAAAGCTTGATTTTACAGGTTTTTTTGCCTGCTGAGTTTTAAAACTCATTGGTTTTTGTTCGTCAGTTTCAATAATTTGTTCGTATAAAGTTAAAATGTCCTCTGTGACCGGGACTTGGTTAATATCATAAAGTTTTGAGTCGCAAAAACCTTTTGTTTTAGAAATTATCTGCGCATTTTTTATTTTATATTCACTTACAACTTTTACAACGCCTGAGCTTTTAAAGTTTGACATATTAAAAACGCCTATGTAGTGCGGTTTTTTGGTATTTTTATGAAAATCTCTGACAATTCTTTTTTCAAGACCCTCTAAAATTTCATTTGCCTTTTCAAAGCGCATATCAACGTTTTTGTGAACTTTGTCGGTTGAACAGCCGTAAATAGAGTCGTGCGCATGGTTTTTTAAAATAAGCTCATAGGCAAAGTCAATGTTTTTGGTATAATTCAGATTTAAAAAATAATTGAGCGGCTCAACTATTCGAGAAATTTTGTGCATTAGCTTTGCGTTTTGTACTTTTTGATAAATTCTTGAGGAAAAAACTCCGCCTAAAATGTTGGATTGAGAATTGTCCAAAAACTCGCCCTCGTAAGTTTTTGCTTTTGAAAAATCTGTTGAGCAAAAATAATCAAAGGGGCTTGAAAGCTCTATTTTATAGCTTTTTAAGTATTTGTTAACTTGTTTAATTTTTTCGTTTGCATTTTTAATAATTGCCAAATGGTCGCCGCCAAGAGGCAAAATAAGCGTGTTTGAGGAATATTTTGCAATTTTATCCAAAAAATTCTCAAGTTGTTGGGCAATATTCTGTGCCGAGATGTTCTGATGTAAAATATCTATAAAATAACCCTCTACAAGTCTTGTTGTGTCTATATTTCGAACTTTTATTTCGCTTTTTAGCGCTCCTGTTCCCCTCCAGATAATTGCGTTTTTAATGTTAAATTTTTCCAATACTTCAAAAACACCCCTGCTGTGACCGAAAATATCGGGTAAATAGCCTATAAAATCGCTGCAGCCAAGACTTTTAGAATATTCAATACCACATTCAAGATTTTTTATAAGACATCTTAAATTAACCAAAAAAGCGTCTGCACTTACAAAAAAAGGTCCTATAAAAAGCTTTTTTTCTTTTATAAGTTCTTTTACCAACTCCAGATTTTCTGTTCTGAATTTTAAATAGTCAATCAAGGCGCTTGTTTGACCGTCAAAATAAAAACAAGGCGCATTGCCTTTTTTTAACTCCTCTAAAACTTCATCAAAAACTTCCAAAAGCCTTAGATTAAATTCTTCTTTTTCCCTGTACCACTCTCTGTCCCAATGAGTTTGCAAGTAGGCAATTACACGCTTTTTCATATGATTATTATACTTGTTGTTCAACAAAACTTTTTCCATTCTTTAGATGAACTTTTTAGGCGAAAAATGTTGTAATATATAGCTGAAATTCCCCGTTATATAAGGTTGTTATGGAAAAATCAGACCTAAAATTTTTAAAAGAAGAAATTTACAAATGCAAAAAAGAACTTTCAAAGCTGGAGTTACAGGCAAAAAAGTCTGAAAATGTGCAAAAGGTGTATAATAAACTTTTGGTAAAAAAGGCCGTTTTGATGCAAAAATACAAAAAAATTGTTCAAAAACCTTCGATAGGTGAGAAAATAAAAAAACTCTTGAGAATTCAAACTAAAAAAAGACTTATTTGTGATTATTTTAAAACAAGTGTTGTTTAGTTATGGTTTTATTTAAAAACGGGCGCTAATTTGTTGATGCGCCCGTTAAAAAAGTGTATTAACAATGATTTTTTAACCATTGTTTTCAGCTTTGCTTACGCATTCCATTTCATCCAAGGAAGCAAATACGCTTGATGCGCCGCAGTCAACAAATTGTACTTGTCCCGTTACGCCTGATGAGAGGTCTGAAGCAAGATATAAACCTGCTTTGCCGACATCTTCCAAAGACGGGGTGCGGTTAAGCGGAGCTTTTAAAGCGTTGAATTTAAGCATTTTATCAAAACCGCCAATGCCTTTTGCCGCAAGTGTTTTAACAGGGCCTGCAGACAGGCAGTTGCAGCGAATATTAAATTTACCTAAATCTGTTGCAATAAATCTCATTGAAGATTCAAGTGCGGCTTTAGCTACGCCCATAATGTTATAGTTTGCAACAGCGTGAGTTGAGCCAAGGTATGTAAGAGCCAAAATTGAGCCGCCGCCCGTTTTTTCCATTTGAGGTTTAGCGTATTTTGAAAGTGTTAAAAGAGAATAGGCGCTTACATGCATTGCAAGATCCCAGCCTTCTCTGCTTGTTGTATAAAAATCACCTAAAAGGTCTTCTTTGTTTGCAAAAGCAACAGCATGGATAACAAAATCAAGTC
>DVJQ01000062.1 GCA_018716625.1 Candidatus Galligastranaerophilus intestinavium
AAAATTAAACATATCTTTCAACCACTTTTGCAAGAATGCCGTTTATAAACGAAGGTGAATCATCTGTCGAATATTTCTTTGCAAGTTCAAGTGCTTCATCTATTACGACTTTGTGCGGAGCGTCTTTTAAAAACACAAGTTCGATAATTGAAATTCTTAAAATATCTTTGTCTATTTTAAAGAGTCTGTCAATATCCCAACCAAAAGCCAACTCTTTAATAATTTTATCTACATCTTGTTTTTTTTCTTTAAAAGTAAGTGCAATTTTATTTATGTAATCTCTGACATCTTCTTTTTGCGAAAGTGTGCTTAATTCGGCTATTTCAAGGGCATTTAGCGCTTTATCGCACACAGAGAGTACTGTTTTTATCCTTCCTGACATATCGCTTGTAAGCGGTATTTGTACAGGTATATTGTGTGCGTCAATGGGTCTTTTCAGGTTTTCTGGATGATTGTTTTCATACTCGTCAATAAATTGCGCAATGTCGCTAAGTCCGCTTGTTGCTATATTTAATTCTTCTTGTGATGAACTTATAAGCGTTCTTACGGACTTTAGAACTATCTTTTCAAAATCGTTATCGCCGTATTTTTCAAGGTTTTTTTCCAGTTGTGAAAATAATATCAGTGCCAGCTCTCTTGAAGCTCGTCTTGCTTGCATAAATGTTTCCTTCTTTGTTGTCTTTTAAAATAATTATAGTTGAAAAATTTTTTATTTACAGAATTTTTTAATATTTTCAATATATTTTTTTGCGCATTTGTAATATTCTAAATCCGAAGCTAAATCAAGCGCATTTAAGCTTATTTTTTTCAGCTCATCTTTATCTTTTTTTAAAATTTTGTTTATTAAATTTTCTATATTTTCTTTTTTGGGTTCAATAATATAACCGTTAACGCCGTTTTTTATGTAGCCGCTTATGCCGCTGTTTTTAGAACATATTGTAATACAGCCTTTTGCAAGGGCTTCAAGATAACTGAGCCCAAAGGTTTCTCTAATTGAGGGCAGAATAAAAATATGCGACTTGCTCAGGGTTTCTAAAATTTCCTTGCGTGTTTTTTGCCCCATAAATTCAATATTTGCACCAAGAGCTGCCTGTTTTAATTTTTTTTCAAGCTTTCCTGTGCCAAAAATTTTTAAATTAACATTTTGATTTTTTAAATTTTTCATTGCTTCAACAAGCACAAAAAGATTTTTTCTTTTTATAAGAGAGGATGTGCACACTATTTCAAAAGTTTTGATGTCTTCAAATTTTTTAAGCACCTCTTTTTTGTCTGAAATTTCTTCTTTTTTTATGCCCGAGGGGGCAAGCGCAATTTCCTTATTTGTATAATTTTTAAACTCATTTTTTATCCACATCGAGCGTGCGGCAACTGTATCAGCCAAAGCATAGGCGTTTTTTAGTTTTTTTGAAAAATATAATTTGTATTTTTTTAAGACTTCAAGGTCGCTTGAGTGCACTACTGCCATAAAAGGTTTTTTCAGTTTCTTTTTTATTTTTGCCGCACAAAGTGTTCCTGAGGGCATATGCGAAATTATTACATCAAAATCAATATCTTTAATTTTAGGGTTTATATAAAAAGGTGTGACAAAATTTTGATTGTATATTTTTATGCCGTTATGCTCGTATGTGCCTTGAGCATAGATTTTTCGACCTCTTAAAAGTGTATTGATTATTAAATCTGCCCTAAGTACAAAAATTTCATGCCCTAAATCCTTTAGAGCGAGCGCAAAATTTTCTATAGCCAAAGGTATACCCTTGTGAAGGTTATTTAGCGGATATAAGTCTGTTACAATGAGTATCTTCATTTATAAGTACTGAAAATTGCAAACTTTTGAGAATTTTTCTTTTAAGAGATTTAAAAGAGCCAATCTGTTGTTTTTGATTTTTTCATCTTTGTCCATAACAAGAGCTTTGTCAAAAAAGTTGTTTATAGGCTCTACCAGATTTTCAAGACACTTCATGTATTGTTCTAAATTTTTAAATTCCATGCAGTTATTCTTTATTGCACTAAAGAGGGCTTTTTCTTCATCAAGCACAAAAAGCTTTTCGTCAACTCCTTGTGCTGTTTTGTCTTTTGACAGTCTAAGTACCCTGTTTGCACTTTCTGCAAGCTTTTTAAAACTTTCCTTTTGAGATTCTTCTTTTAAAAACTTGGCTCTTTGAGGGAACTCAACAAGTTTTTTCAATACGTCATCCGCAAGGCTTGCTTTTATAATGCTCTGAGGGAATTCTTTTTCATACATTACAACAAGTCTGTTGATGATAAAGTCGTAAACATCTTGATTTGTTTCACCTTCAAGCTCAATGTTAAACTCGCTTGAGATAGCCTTTAGCGAATCGTCAATGAGGCTTTTTAAATCTATATCCAAGTTATTATTTATTATAATTCTTAAAATGCCTATTGCTGCGCGTCTTGCACCAAGCGGGTCATTTGAACCTGTGGGGCGTTTCTTTTTCATTTTACCTTGAGTCGAGATGAAAAGCGCGCATATTGTATCAATTTTATCTGCAATTGAAACTACCTGACCTTCAATTTTAGATGGCGTCTCGCTGTATGCACTCAAAGGGAAATAGTGCTCTTTTATTGCAAGGGCAACATTTTGCTTTTCACCTGATTTTAGGGCATATTCTTCGCCAATAAAACCTTGAAGCTCCGTAAATTCAAATACTAATTTTGTGCTTAAATCCGCTTTACAAAGCAGTGCCGAGCGTAAAATGTCCTTGTTATCAATATTTAACTGGGAGCAAATTTTCTCGCTTAAAGCGACTATCCTTTGAGTTTTATCATAAAGCGTACCCAGACCCTTTTGGAAAGTCATTCCGCGAAGTTCTTCTATCTTGTTTTCAAGAGGTACTCTTGTGTCTTCTTTATAGAAAAATATACCGTCCTCAAGCCTTGCGCTGACTACTCTTTGGTTACCTGCTTTAATATTGTCCATCGATTCTTTGTCATTGCCGACAAAATTTGCCATGGTGATAAAATGGTTTGATAATTTACCGTCTTTTTGCCAAAGAGGAAAATACCTTTGGTGTTTTGACATAACGGTAGTTGTTACAATGTCGGGAATTTCCAAGTATCTTTTGTCAAATTCACAAAGTACCGGTATTGGGTATTCTGTTATATATGTAACTTCTTCAAGTAAATCGTCAAGATTTGAAAAATCTATAGAGGTGTTTATCTCTTTAGCGCAAGCAGTCGCACTTTGGACAATTAAATTTTTCCTCTCTTGCACGTCAACTATGACATGTGCTTTTTTTAAATCTTCAATATACGTTTTAGGACTTGTTACGGTAACGTTTTTGTTTGGTGAAAATCTGTGTCCCAAGGTTTTGTTCGTAGAGTTTTTATCAAGAACTCTAAGAGGCAGGACTTCACTGTTGTACAGAGCCAAAATATTTTCTATGGGTCTTGAAAATTTTTCGTCATGACTTCCCCAGCGCATAAAGTGAGGACCTTGCAGTTTAAATATGATGTTTTCAATATTTTCACTTAAAATCTCTTTTGTGCTTTTGCCCTTTATTTCAACTTTTGCAAAAATGTAGTTGTCTTTTTGATATAAGTTTTCGCAGGTTACTCCGTTTTTCTTTGCAAAGCCAAGTGCTGCAGGAGTGTATTCTTTTTTGTCATCCAGCGCAATGTTTAATATTGGCCCGCGCAGCTCTTTTACTATGTCCTTTTGTTTGTCATCAATTTCGAAAGCCAAAACGGCAAGACGCCTTGGAGTAGTTTGAACATCAAGCTTTTTGTAACTTATTCCGTACTCGCAAAAGAGTTTTTCAAATGCCTCTTTTAACTGTCTTTGTGCTTCCGGTATAAACTTGTAAGGTAGTTCCTGTACCAATATTTCTAATAAAAAATCACTCATAGTCTAATTTTATTACAAAAAAAACTATAAAAGCAAGTATTAAGAAACGTTAAGAAATGTTTAGATAGCTTATAAATGTTGAAATAATATTGTTTATGTGTCATTTTATAAATTGGAAGTGATTTATGATTTTAATGCCACAGTTAAGCGAATCAATGATAAAAATTAACGACGAACAGGCTAATTATGCTAAAAAAATCAGTGCAAGGTTATCTCAGCCTCTGTACAGACGCAAGGGCATGATTGACCTTTTGGGTATTACTTGTGCTATTGAATGTTTCAAGCTATACGGTTTTAAAGTAAATGCTTTTAAGGGCTTACATAATATAGCGGAGATTTTTGAAGAGTTTAAAATAAACGACATATACGTAAATAATTACAGAATAGATGTTATTACTCAATTTTGTGACGAGAAAATAAAAATTCCCTATTTGCATAAACAATACGATTGTTTTGCTGATTATTACATTGTGGTTCGCCTTGGAGAAAGACTAAAAGATGCAAGTATACTTGGTTATTTTAAACCCTCTCAAGTTAATCTTGCAAAAGTTTGCGGTGATTATATTGAAGTAGATAGGATGTGTTTGAAACAAGTAAGGGCGCTTTGTCTTGAGTTAAAAAAACCTGCCGTTCAAAAATTACCACAAGGTAAGCACCTTGATTGTATTTCGCTGTTTTTAAGATTTATGGACGGTGAATTGCAGGATGAAAATAAAAAGGCTTTTATAAAGCACCTGCTGGCATGTCCTGCTTGTACAAAGAAACTTGCGGATATGCTGGACTTTGATAGAACGGTAAAAGGTGTACGCAATGTTGATGATTTAATTGAAAAGTGTTCTGCTGCATTTGAAGAAGATGAAATTATGGCTTCTTTTAAAAAGGCGTCTTTGATAGCGAAAAATATGCGAGTAGCAGACAAGGAAATTCAAAGCGAAAATGCACCCTCTGTTTTTGAGCAAAAGTATAAAAGTATTATTGATGCAATATTTAATGCAACTCCAAAAGAGGAAACCTCCGCTCTGTATTCCTTTGCTGCAAGAAAACGTAAATTTATAATAACGGCAGCTGTTGTTATTATGTTTTTGGCTGTATCTGTTTTTATTGCTTTCAGGAGTTCAAATTCTGAAATTTCCTCTATTTCAGATGCCGACACAGAATATTCTCAAGAATCATCTTACAACCTTGAAGCTCAAAATGAATTTACGGGGTCAAACGATTTACCGCAGGAAGTTTATGGTGCCTCAAATGTTCCTGATTATTCTCTGGCAGGCAGAACCACAGGCGAGCCTCTTGTAGCTACAATAAATAAGATTTCTTGGGAGGTTCCGGAAAATATCGCAAGCAAGGCCAATTATACGAGATTTTTACAGTTAGTCGGTAAAAATGTAAAACTAAACTTGCAAAATGACCTTTTGCTCTCAAATGATTTTGCAAAAAACAGTGTAATTAAATTGAGCATAAGAATTGCAAGTAATGGCGATGTAATTGGCATGAGAATTATGCAAAGTTCAGGCTCGGGCCCTATTGATGAAATTATTAAAAAGAGCGTTTCTGAAACACTTTCATATATGAAACCTCCATCACATGGTCTTATCTCTCGTCCGGTAGATGTTACTCTTGTAATTAGCCTCTAAAAAGGTTGTGTTTTAAGACTTCATCTCTTAATTTCGGATAGTCCGAGATATCATTGTTTTTTATAAAATCAAGTGCACATTCTCTTGCTTTTTCAAGTATTTCAACATCACCTACCAAATCTGCAAGTCCAAAGTCTGGTATGCCGCTTTGTCTTGTGCCTAAAAATTCTCCGGGGCCTCTTAATTCAAGGTCTTTTTGTGCCACAATAAATCCGTTGTTTGTTTGTGTCATTATTTTTAGCCTGTTTCTTACCTGTTTTGAATTTGATGTACTTACAAGAATGCAGTAGGACTGCTTATCTGAACGTCCTACGCGTCCTCTTAGCTGATGGAGCTGAGAAAGTCCGAATCTTTCCGCGTTTTCAATTATCATAACGGTTGCATTTGCTACATCTACACCAACCTCGACAACAGTTGTGGAAACTAAAATATCATATTTTTTCTCTTTGAAATCAAGCATGACTTGTTCTTTTTCGCAGGCTTTCAGTTTTCCGTGTAAAAGCCCTATTCTATAGCCCTTAAACTCTCCGTTTTGAAGCTTTTGTGCTTCTTGAGTGGCGTTTTTGGCACTTATTGTTTCGCTTTCATCTATTAGCGGGTATACAATATATGCCTGATGCCCCTGTGCGATTTGCTCTTTTATAAGTTTATAGGCGTCTTTTCTGCCTGCTGCGCTTACAAGTGTTGTAATGACAGGCAATCTGCCTTTTGGCAGTTCGTCAATTGTTGTTATATCCAAATCCCCGTGCATTGTTAAAGCAAGTGTTCTTGGAATTGGAGTTGCAGTCATTGTAAGCATTTGAGGATATTTTCCTTTTGTTAAAAGTTTTGAGCGTTGTTTTACTCCAAATCTGTGCTGTTCGTCTATTACGACCGCGCCAAGGTTGCAAAACTCTACTCCTTCTTGGATTAGCGCATGGGTGCCTACCGCAATGTGCATTTGACCGTTTTTTAAAGATGTCAGCATTTCTTTTCGTACTTTTGTGCCATGTTTACCCAAAAAGAGCCCTACGCTTAAATTTAGCGGAGTCAGCCATTGGGTAAAGTTTTTGTAGTGCTGGCTTGCAAGAATTTCGGTTGGCGCCATAATTGCACCCTGATAACCGTTTTCAATTGCACAAAGCAGCATAATGCATGCTACAACAGTTTTTCCGCTTCCTACATCGCCTTGCAAAAGCCTCTGCATAGGTTCTTGAGAGTTTAGATCATTTATAATTTCATCGACTGCATTTTTTTGAGCTCGTGTAAGTTCAAAAGGTAAATTCTCGATAAATTTTCTTACAAGTCCGTCTTGTTTTATTTTTAGCTGTATGGAAGTGTTTTTTCTGTTTGCTTCTCGAATAAGGGCAAGGTTTAGTTGAAGTGTAAAAAGTTCCTCAAAAACTATCCTGAATCTCGCCTGCTCGACCTCATTTTGCGTTTTTGGCAGATGAATTTTTCTTATTGCTTCACCTTTGCTTATCAGATTGAATTTTTCCTTTATAAAGTTGGGCATTGGATCTTCAATTTTTCCGCAATACTTTTCAATTGCACTTTTTATTGCCCCGCTGAGTGTTTTTGAGTTTAAATTTTCCGTAAGCGGGTAAATGGGAACAATTTTACCTGTGCTGATAAGTTCATCATCTTCATAGCAAAAATCGCAAGTCATAACCTGAATTTCAGGTTTATCTACGGTTATTTGCCCGCTGTAGCTGTCTTTTTTGACCGTACCGAATACTATAACACTTGAGCCTTGAGGATATTGCGCCTTGTATCTTTCGAGCATTCGTCTGTTTTTCAATTTGTAGAAAAAATTTAGCGTAATCTCGCCTGTGCCGTCACTTATTGTTACATTTAAAACAGTTAGTTTTTTAAGTGTTAAATATGCGCTAACTTTTTTAATTGTTCCAAAAAGCGTTACCAACTCACCAATTTTGAGGTTAGCGATTTTTACTCTGCCTTGATAATCTACATAACGTTTAGGATAGTATTCAAGAAGGTCTTTTACCGTATATATGTTTAATTTGTTAAATAAAAGTGCTGTTTTTGGTCCAACACCTTTAATGTATTGTACTTCAATTTCTGAAATGTCATCAGTGTAGGGTTTTTTTGTTTGTGGTACATCTTCTTTCTTTTTAATTCTAATCTGCGGTTTTATAAGTTTTTTAAAATACGCAAAGGTATCTGCCAAAAGCTCTACCGAATATGCGCGAGAGGACGGAGAGTCTATGTGATATTGTTCAAAATGAGAAATAAGTTTTTCTACCCTGTGGCGCTCTGTCTTGTTGATTTTTTTTAAAACAGTGTAAAGTGTGGACAAAACAAACTTTGAAAAAGTGGTTCTTTTGCCTGTTACATCAACATATTTATGCTCCATCTCGATTTTACAGGAGGCAATAATTTTCTTGTGTATTTCATCAAAGCTTGCAAACTTTTCCATAAATACAATTATACATTAATGAGTCTTAAAACCTCATAAATGTTAATTTTCTTTTCTTTGCCCCTGATTGTTACTTCGCGAATTTTTATAACATCGACGTATTTTTGTACTTGTTCAAAAGTTTCCTGACTTATTAAAAATTTTGTGCGATATACTTTGTTGTAGTTTTCAATTCTGGAGGCTGTATTTACAGTATCTCCGATAACTGTGTATTCAAGGCGCTCTTCTGAGCCTATGTTGCCGACAAACGCCTCTCCTGTTGAAATTCCAATGCCTATTTCAATTTTCGGCTTGCCTTCCTCAAGCCATTTTTGTTGCAGCTGTTTAACTTTTTTCAACATATTATCAGCACATATTATTGCGCTTAGGGCGTGATTTTCGTTTTTAATCGGTTCTCCAAATACTGCAAGTACCGCATCGCCCATAAATTTATTTAATATGCCTTTGTTTTGCTCAATTATCGGTACAATTGCAGTAAAGTACTCGTTAAGTATCCTTGTTACTTCCTCGGCACTAAGTTTTTCACTTATGGATGTAAAACCTCTTATATCTGCAAAAAGTACCGTAACGTTTGCCCTTTTGCCTCCAAGTTTAACCGAATCTATATTTTTAACGACATTTCTCATGACGTCTTTTGACAGGTATTTACCCATTGCCGATTGGATTTTTTCTTTTTTCTTACCTTCTATTAAATATCTGTAGGAATACGCGCAACCTATTGCCAAAAGAATGAAAATCTCGGGCATTATTATTCCTATTGCAATTTTGTGTGCAAACATAAAAAATGCAAATATAAGGTATATTAGCATAAGACATGAGCAAGAAAGTATTGCCATAGGAATTGGTAAGGTACACACAAGCACAAAAGCTACAATAAATACAAGTATTATGTTTAAGATGTTGTATAGGCTGCTTGAGCTCCTGTAAAATTCGTTATTTAAAATGTTGTCAAGATTTGTAGCTTGAATATCTACGCCTGAAAAAGTATCTGAAACAGGTGTTCTTTTTATATCTTGCAGTGCTTGCGCGTTTGCATTTGCACCGACAAAAACTATTTTGTCTTTAAAAATCTCAGGGTTCAGTTGCGGCTTTTCGCCTTTTTTAATTGCCTCAAGTGATTTTATGATGTCTGAGGCTGAAACTTTTTGATGTGAATACCCGTCCTCATCTGTTTTATAAAAGTAAAGATTCGAGTATGCTCCGCCAAGTTCGTTTGTAATGGGCATTTTAAGTGAATAGTTATTGTTTTTTGCCAAGAGATATTTGTCTGTCAGTACGAAATGATTAATTCCTGTATATTTAGAGTACATTAAAAGCCCCAATGACGGGTATAGTTTTCCTTTATAGTTTATTATCTGCTCTATTTTTCTTATGTAGCCGTCATTATCAAGACTTGTGTTTACCGAACCGAGATTTTTGATATTTTTTAAATAGTCTTTTTGAAACGTGCTAAAACTTTTATAGCTGCTCGGGTTTTTATATTTATTGTTTCTTTGGTCTTCAATTATTATACCGTTTTTTTCAAAAAGCATTTTTTCGTATAATTTTTCATCAACATTTTTGAATTCAGAATTTGAAAATCCTACTCCTGCTATTAATTTGTCGTAGTTTTTTATGTCGTTGAAAAATTTTTTATCTGACTCGGGGTGCTCAACATCAGGAGCTACAACTATTGCATCATAACCGATTTGCTTTGCTTGGGTATAGTTTGACAAGTATTCAAAAATCTCTCCGTATTTTGTTCTTCTCCAAGGCCAACGTCCTATTTGATGTAGTGATTTGTCATCGATTACTACAAGTACAATGTCGTCCGATGCTTTTGAGTTCTGTGCTATTGTTTTTACCAAAAAATTATACGACTTGAGTTCAAAAAAAGATGTCCCAATTATATATATAATGAAAAATATCACAACAGAGGCAAAAGCCAGTATTATAAGGGATTTTTCTTGTTCAATTTTCATTTTTACATTCTACTTTATATGGTTTAAAAATAAAATACATAATTAATATGGGATTTAGTAAATTATTTTATGGAAATTAATTAATAGTTTGATATAATATCAACTAAAGGGGAGAGAATATGAAAGATTTACTTAAAAGACTGTCGATATTTACTTTAATGCTGGGATTGTTTTATGTAAGTTCGTTTTTAAATCCTGTTCTGGCACAAACGCCTCAGTCACTATATGATAAAGCTTGGAAGCTTATTGACTCCAAGTTTGTAGATCAAACAAACAATGAGCAAGACTGGGCAAGGTGGCGTCATCATTATGATAATGTGATAAAAGATGATGAAGACGCTTATGTTGCAATAGATACAATGGTTTCAAGCCTTAATGATGTTTATACAAAGTTTTTAAATCCGAAAGATTTTAAGGAAGAAAATGAGTCTATCCAAGGATCCTTACAAGGTATAGGTGTTCAAATCGGTGTTCGTGACGGCAAGTTGCTTGTCATTGCGCCGATCGAAGATACCCCCGGCGAGAGAGCGGGGCTTAAAGCTGAGGATGAAATATTGGAGATTAACGGTAAGAGTACAAAGGGTATTACCGTAGATGCTGCTGCAGAACAGATAAGAGGCCCTGAGGGTACACAGGTTACGCTACTTGTAAAAAGAGGCAAAGAGCCTGCAAAAACATATAAAATCACAAGGGAAAAAATAGAAATAAAATCTGTTTCCACAAAAACCCCTGAATTTGCAAAGATTCCCGATAACATAGGCTATATTCGCCTGAGTTCATTTATCAGCAAAAACGCTGCTGCTGAGTTTGAACAAGCGCTTATTCAAAATTGTGATAAAGACGGCTTAATAATTGATTTGCGCTCAAACCCCGGCGGACTTTTGACAAATGCAATTTATATAGCCGATATGTTGCTTGATTCAAAAGTAATTGTATCTACAGTTGATAGGGAAGGCTACAAAGATACAACTCGTGCAACACAAAGAATGCTTACTGATCAACCGATTGTAGTTATCATTAACGGTGGCTCGGCTTCTGCAAGCGAGATATTAAGCGGTGCACTAAAAGATAATAACAGAGCGATTATTGTGGGTAAAAAGTCTTTTGGTAAAGGTCTTGTGCAAGAGATAAACAGACTCCCCGGAGGTGCTGCTATGCATATTACAATTCAAAAATACTTAACTCCCGACGGTACGGACATCAACAAAAAAGGAATTGAGCCTGACTATGAGGTTGATTTAACGGAAGATGACATTAAAAAAGAGCGCGACCCGCAGGTTGCAAAAGCTGTTGAAGTTTTAAACTCAAAAGTTCTTGCCGATAAATCAGGCACAAAAAGCAAAGAGGATATAAAGGTGATAATTAAATAAATTTAAACCCGCTTCAAGCGGGTTTTTTATTAGTTATTTAAACTGTGAATAGGGGCGGGGATTTTTCCGCCGCGATTCACGAATACAGATGAATCAAGTTTGCTTGTGGGCATAATAGGTGCTTCTCCCAATAGGCCGCCAAATTTTACCCACTCTCCTTCTTTTTTGTTTGGAACAGGAATAACGCGAACAGCAGTTGTTTTTTTGTTTATCATTCCAATTGCCATTTCGTCAGCTATCATACCCGCTATTGTTGTTGTCGGAGTGTCCCCCGGTATTGCAATCATATCAAGACCTACAGAACAAACGGATGTCATTGCCTCAAGTTTGTCAATTGTAAGAACCCCCTGTCTTGCAGCCTCAATCATACCGGCATCCTCTGATACGGGGATAAAAGCACCTGATAGTCCGCCAACGTATGATGATGCCATAATTCCGCCTTTTTTAACGGCATCATTTAACATAGCAAGCGCTGCTGTTGTGCCATGTGCGCCTGCTTGCTCTAAACCCATTGCCTGAAAAATGCCCGCTACCGAATCACCCTTAGCAGGGGTTGGTGCCAGTGATAAATCTATAACACCAAAAGGAATATTAAGTCTTTGTGCAAGTTCTCTGCCTATTAACTCACCTGTTGTTGTAATCTTAAAAGCTGTTTTTTTGATTAAATTTGCAACATCTCCCAAGGGTGCGTCCTTTGGCATATTTTCTATTGCCCATCTTACAACCCCCGGGCCGCTAACGCCAATGTTTAGAGCGCATTCAGGCTCGTTTATACCGCAATAAGCCCCTGCCATAAAGGGGTTATCGGAAACCGAGTTGCAAAAACACACAAATTTTGCTGCCCCAATACCGTCTTTATCTGCACTGAGTTCTGCTGATTTTTTGATAATGTTTGCAACTTTAAGTACGCCTTTCATGTTAATTCCTGCTTTTGATGTTGCAAGATTAACACTCGAGCATAGTTTTGAAGTTTTTGCCAGTGCTTCAGGTATTGATTCGAGGAAAATTTCATCTCCTTTTGTACAGCCTTTTTCAACAAGAGCTGAAAAACCGCCAATAAAATCAACCCCAACTTCATTTGCAGCTTTATCCAAGACTTCTGCAAGATAGATGTAATCAGGATTTTTTGCGCTTTCACCAATGAGTGAAATTGGAGTAATTGCAATCCTTTTGTTAATAATGGGGATTGAAAATTCGTTTTCAAGATCATCTGCGTATTTTTTTAAATTTTTGGCATATTTTACTATTTTATTGTAGATTTTATCTCCTGCAATTTTTATATCTTCACTAATGCAATCGCGCAAAGATAGTGCAAGAGTTGTAGTTCTTATATCAAGGTGGTGAACCTTTATCATTTCTATTGTTTCAATAATATCTTTTTCGTTAAAATCAGCCATTTTTACCTTTTAAACAGTGTGCATTTTGTCAAAAATTTCTTTTCTTTGTACCCAGACTTCCATACCGAGATTTTCACCCGATTTAACAAGCTCCTCTTTAATTGTTTTGAAGGAGTTGTCAGAGTTTGAGATATCGCACAACATCATCATAACAAAGTGATCTTGCATAATTGTCTGTTTTATATCTTCAATATTAACATTTAATTGTGCTAAAGTATGAGATATGCCAGCAACAATGCCGACTTTGTCCAGTCCTGAAATTGTAATCAAGATTTTATCTTTGCTCATTTAACATCTTCCTTTATGACAATTAAATTATTCATAATTTTCATTGCAACAGTTGGCAGTACAACGTGCTCAAGGCCGTCTGCTATACTTATAACGCTGCCTGCTTTAAGTATTGTTTCTTCTCCTTTGTATAGGAAAGAATAGTCCGTATCTCTGTCTGAGCGAATGGTAATTTTGTCCATTTTTTAGCCTTTCTCTACTGTTTTTGGGGGCTTACTATTGCAACACCGCTTGACGTACCAAGGCGAGTTGCACCTGCTTCTATAAGTTCTTTTGCTTGAAATCTTGTTTTAATTCCGCCGCTTGCCTTTACACCCATGCCTCGTCTTTCAACGGTTTGCGCCATTAATCTTACAAAGTCTGTTCTCGCACCAAGTCCGTTTTTCACAAATCCGGTAGATGTTTTCACAAAATCAGCCCCGCCGCTTACACAAGCCAGACAAGCTTTTTTTATTTCATCATTTGTTAATAAATCTGTTTCAAGAATTACCTTTAGGTTGTTATTTGAGCAAATGTTTTTTGTAGCTTTTATGTCGTCCGTAACTTTTTTATAGTCACCTTCTTTTAATGCGCCAAGATTTATAACAGTGTCTATTTCGTCCGCTCCGTCAGATAAAGCCTGATGTGTTTGTACAAGTGTTGTGTCTATAACGTTTGCACCGAGAGGAAAATTTACAACAGTTACAATTTTTACATTTGTACCTTTTGCAATATTTTTTGCAAGACGCACATATACAGGATTTATGCAGACGCCAAAAAAACCGTATTTAACAGCTTCTTCCACGAGTTTTTCTACTTCTTCGGCTGTTGCTGTAGGTTTAAGCAATGTATGTTCTATGTATTTTGCCAGTTCCATATTTGTGATTATAGCAAAACAAGGTTTTTTGCGCCAGTGTTGGAGTCAAAATTTAAGCAACTTGCCATGTTTTCTTTTGTCATATTTAAGATTCTCTGTGTCGCTTCTTTTGTATTATATGCCATATGCGGCGTTATTATTACATTTGGCAGAGTTAAAAGTTTTTGATTCAGGTAAAATTTTTCAAGGCAATTTTCTTTTATATTATCCAGCTTGGTGCAATTTTTATTTTCGGAACATAATATTTCTTCACATTCAACAACATCAAGCGCTGCGTATGCTATTTTTTTACTTAAAAGTCCGTCTAAAAGAGCTTCTGTGTCGATGATTTCACCTCTTGCAGCATTTACTATTATTACGCCGTCTTTCATTTTAGATATTGTTTGTTTATTTACAAGATGGTAGTTGTCTTTTGTAAGCGGCGAATTTATGGATATTACATCAGAGTTTTTAATTAAATCTTCAAGTGGGCAAAAATTATAATCTCCTGACGGATAAGGGTCATAGGCAAGAGTTTTCATTTTAAAGCCTTTTGCAATATCCAAGACATTTTTACCGATAGAACCTGCACCTATTACACCCATGGTTTTATTAAAAAGCTCTATACCTGTGCATTTTTCCATCTCTATTTTATCTTTTTTTATACCCTGTGCGCCTTTTTCAATGTTTCTGATAACGGACAGTAAAATGCCGAAAGTAAACTCTGCAACGGTGCTGTCACCGTAGTGCGGGGTGTTAAAAACAAAGATGTTATGCTCTTTGCAGTAATTCAAATCAATATGACTAAAGCCTACACTCCTTGTGAGTATGAATTTTAGATTTGCAAATTTTGATAAAACTTCCTTTGTGAGTGTAGATGTTATAAATACGCTCAAAATTTGTGCTTCACCAATTTGCGAATTTACTTCATAGTGCTCATCAATCGGCTCTTTTATGTAAATTTTTTCAAAAGCCTCATCTTTGAAACTCTCAAAGAATGTCTTTTCATAAGGTTGAATATCAAAAAATACTGTTTTCATAAAAACAGTATAAAGTTTTTTGAAAAATTAATAATTCCCCGGTGGTATAGTTTCTTCAACCAAGACATTTTTTTGCTCTACAAGGCTCTTTTTGTTTTTTTTGGTGCTTATTGATTTAATAAATTTATTCATTTTGTTGTAGTCAAATTCATCTTCCCAGCGTGCTACAACAGTGGTTGCAATGCAGTTGCCCACAAGGTTTACCGTTGTTCTTCCCATATCAAGTAACTGGTCAATACCCAAAAGTATTGCAACCCCTACGACAGGAAGCCCAAAAGAGTGCAGTGTACCTGTTAAAACTACAAGAGAAACTCTTGGAACTCCGGCAACACCCTTTGATGTGAGCATTAGAGTCAGCATGATTAAAATTTGCTGTTCAAAACTCAACTCTATTCCGACAACTTGGGCGCAAAAAAGCGTTGTAAGTGTCAGATAAAGCGTTGTTCCGTCAAGATTAAATGTGTAACCTGTCGGCATAACAAAACTTACAATGTTTTTTGGCACTCCGAATTTTTCCATAGCCTCCATGGCTTTTGGCAGTGCAGCCTCAGAGCTTGCAGTTGAAAAAGCCAACAGCGAGGGTTCTTTTATTGCTCTTAAAAGTGCAAAAAACGGAACTTTGATTATTTTGCAGACAATGGTTAATATTGTGGCAACAAAAATAATTAACGAAAGGTAAGTTACCCCTATTAACTTTGCATAGCTTGAAAGTATGCCTATGCCGTTTTGCCCTATTGTTGCCGATATCGCGCCAAAAACACCCATTGGAGCAAAATACATAACATATTCGGTAAACTTAAACATAACATCGCATGTGCTTTGCATAAAATCCAAAACAGGCCGCGCTTTTTGCCCTACGGCACAAATTGCAAGTGAGAAAAATATTGCAAAAACAACAATCTGCAACAAACTTCCCTCAGCCAGCGCCTTAAAAATACTTGTCGGCACTAAATCAAGCAGCATATGTGAAAACGAGTGGTCAATTTTTACATTTTCCATGTTTTCAACCGCACTCATTGATATGGTATTTAAGTCTATGTCAAACCCTGCCCCGGGTTGTAAAATATTTGCGCTTAAAAGACCAATTATTAATGCAAACGTTGTTGCAATTTCAAAATAAATAATGGTCTTTAACCCTATTTTACCAAGATTTTTAACATCGCCATGGCCTGCAATACCAACCACAAGTGTTGCAAAAATTAAAGGTGCTATAATCATCTTTACCATTTTTAAAAACACATCCGCAAGCGGTTGCATTTTAACAGCCCAAGACGGCGCAAGCCAGCCAAATAAAATGCCTGCGGCAAGAGCTAAAAATATAAACGTTGTCAGCTTGGAATTTTTCAAATACTCTCCGAATTAATGGTAAAAATTGCCTGTGTACAATTGTAATATAAAAAAAATTAAAATTTAATCTCTTTATATATTCTTTACCTTATCTAAAAGTTCATTGTATACGTCAATTGTGGTTTTACAAATTTTAAGTTCACGATTTACAAGGCTTTTTATCGTTTCGCTAAAACACCTGAAAAGTGCCATATCAAGCCCTGTTTCACCCTTATTTTTATCTAAAATTTGCCAAATTTCTTCGCTGTATTTTTTATCTCTTGTATTTTCTTCAATTTTATCTGCCAGAAAAATAATTTTTTCAAA
>DVJQ01000063.1 GCA_018716625.1 Candidatus Galligastranaerophilus intestinavium
GATACAAAAGAAATTTTAGCAAATTGGGAAAAGTTAAAACAAGAAGAAAAACCCCACAGGAAAAGTGTTTTAGATGGCATTTCAAAATCTCAAAGTGCACTTATGAAAGCGCAAAAAATCTCTAAAAAAGCTGTGAGAGTCGGTTTTGAATGGCAAAATATAGAACAGCTTAAAGAGTGCGTTAAAAGTGAATTTAGGGAGTTTGAAGCTGCAAAAACTCAAGAGGAAAAAGAAGAGGAGTTCGGGGATATTTTATTTGCCCTTGTAAATCTTGCCCGCTGGAACAAAATTGATGCTGAGCAGGCTCTTAACATTTCAAACGAAAAATTTATAAAAAGATTTAAAAAAATGGAAGAACTAACTAAAAAACCGCTTGGCGATTTGAGTTTTGATGAGTGGGAAAATCTTTGGGCAAGAGCAAAAACTGAGTGCGCAAAATAATTAATGCGTTTACACAAAGAAGCTTTTAGCGTATAATCAGCCTATGAGAAAGTTGATTTTATTCACCGTTTTCATATTCCTTTCACTTTGTGCGGCAAATGCCAAGAGTGTAGAGTTTTCGGCAGTTTCAAATTTAGGTCTTGAGGTAGATAAATCAGTAAAGTACGCGGATAAAATGACTCCGTCCATTAAAAATCTCCTTGATGTTGTTGAGCAGATTAACAACAATCAAAGCGAGTTTACAATATTTCTGGGGGATAATTTAAAAGGCCCTGATAAATACAACCTTGTTATGTTTGCAAAGATTATAAGAAAGCTTAAAAAGCCCGTATATGCGCTTGTGGGTGACAAAGACGTATCTCAGACGAAAAATCTGGATAAAAAAGAATACTATAGAGTATTAAATATTTTTTCAAAAAACAGAATTAAAGATTACCCTTATGCAAAAAAAATCAACGGATTTGTTTTTGTATTTATAGACGGAGTTAATCAGTTTATACCCACGCAATACGGGTATTACAAGGAGGATCAAACAGCACTTTTGGATGAGTTGTTAAAGAAGTATAAAAACTATCCTGTTGTGCTTGTCGGTCATTATCCGATTTTTAATTCAGATGAAATAGGCGAAAATATGCTTCCTAACAATATAAAACCTTTGCAAGAAGTAATTTTGCGCCATAACAACGTAATTGTGACAATCTTTGGGCATCACAACATTGATGATGAATACACAAAAAACGGCATTTATAACATTGGTGTACAAAGTCTGGAAAAATCGGGAGAATACAAGAAAATATACATTGATTACGATGAAAAGACAAAAAATACTTTTGTAAAAACAAGAATTTACGGTGTAGATAATTAAAAGGTCAAGGAGTTACGATGGAGCAAATTTATCAAAAGCTTAAAACTGTTTGCCAAAAACATTCAAATATATTGAATGTTATTATTCTGGCACTTTTTTGCTATTTATTTTTATTTCACAATTTAGGATTTTATCCTTTAATTGACATTGATGAAACAAGATATGTCAACATGTCGCGTGATATGTATTTTTTAAGGGATTATGTCACGCCATATTTGAACTTTGAAAATTTCTTGGAAAAACCGCCTTTGTATTTTTGGTTTAACGTCGTAGCGTACCATTTGTTCAATGACACAGGCATTTTTGTTTCACGCTTTTCAACAGCCCTTTGTGCTGCTTTTAGTGTATTTTTTACTTACTTTTTTGCATCAAGCGTTATGCGCTCAAAAGCATACGGACTGATTTGCGCTTTTGTACTTTTATCCTCTGTTTGGTTTTTGCTTTTATCTCACATTGCAATACTTGATATGGGCTTTATGGCTTTTTCTATGGCTGCAATATATTGCGCCATATGGAGTGAATTTGTAAAAGATGAAAATAAAAAATATTGCTGGTATTTTGCCTACTTTTTTATGGCATTGTCAGTTCTTGCAAAAGGTTTAATCGGAATTATCATCCCTGCTATGGTTGTATTTTTGTCCTTCTTAGCATTTAGAAAGACAAAAGAGCTTTTTAAACCTTTGTATATTATCCCCGGAATTTTGATTTTCCTTCTTGTAAGCGCACCATGGCATATTTTGGTTTATAAAGCACATGGAGCAATCTGGTTTAATGATTATGTTGTTAAGCATCACTTTGCAAGGTTTATAGATTCTTCTATGGGACTTGGCAGAAAACAACCGTTCTTGTTTTATGTCCCAATAGTTCTTGCAGGCATTATGCCTTGGACGGTTTCATTTATTTCGCAGATACTTAGGGGTATTAAGTCTGCTTATAAAAACTTTAGGGCTGCAAAATCTCCAAAAGTTTGGTTTACATCTGATACAAACGATAAAAAAATAATTCTTTTTGCGGTAATTTATGCCCTTTCAACACTTGTATTTTTCTCTATTTCAAGTTCAAAATTACCAACCTATGCTCTTGCAATATTTCCGGCATTAGCTTTAATTATCGGATATTTTTGGTGGGGTTACGTTTGTTTTGATAAATATATTAAAAATATTGAAATATCAAGTGTCATAACTTTTGTTATCCTTATTATATCAGGCATTATCGGTGCTGTTTTGTTGTATTACCCGCAAGATATAATGTTTACTTATATGGATAAAATAAGCGTTTTTGGACGTTTTGCCTGCTTATGGCTTATTGTTATGCCCCTTATAGGTGTTTTATGTATATTGGGCAAAAACAGAGCCTTGTTGTTTGTTTCAAATGTTATCTTTATGCTTGGAGTAATGATGATTTCAACAGTGCATGTTTTGCCTATGGTTGCAAGCTACGGGCAAGATGAACTTGAAAAGTATGCAGGTATTGCAGCGTCTGAAAAAAGCAATGAACTTGTGACATTTGGCTTTGCAAGAAAGTACTCTCTTATGAACAATTTTGACAAAAAGATAATCTACATCATAAATACCGATAATAATGGTATAGAATCTTTTAAAAATGTTCTAAACAGCAAAAAAGACAGGCATGTGTATGTAATTGTAAGAGATGATGCTTTTGATTACCTTAAACAGCAGGCAGTATTTGATAACCTCAGCGTGGTTGAAAAAGGCAAAAAATATATATTGTTGGTAAAATAACTAATAAGGAATAACAACACAAAACTCGGTACAGAAAGTATCGGGTTTTGTTTTATCTTGTTTTTGAGATGTAAAAAATATCTCTCCTTTGTGTTTTTCAACAATTTTTTTACAAATTGCAAGCCCCAGACCTGTTCCTTCGCCGATTTTTTTTGTTGTAAAGCCTGCTTGAAAAATCTTTTTTTTGCTTTTTTCGTCAATACCCAGACCATTGTCTTTTATCGATACAAAAAGTTTGTTATCTTGTGCTTTTGTCGTTATTTCAACAGCTGCACCGTATTCTCCAATTTTTTGAGTCTTTTTTTCAAGCGATTGAATGGAGTTCATTAAAATATTTAAAAACACCTGATTGAGCATATTGGGGTAGCATTTAATCAAAGGAAGGGTTCCGTAATTTTTTATAATTTGTATTCCTTTTTTAGTCTTATGTTTAAGCAAATCAAGCGTCAAATCCAACTCTTGGTTTATGTTTGCCTCTTGCTGAACCGTTTCGTCCAGTCTTACAAAGCGTTTCAGTGAGCGTACAAGATTTGTTATGCGCTTAATTGCCTCAGTGTCTATAGAGTTTAAATCCTTTAAAATCTCTCTGTCAATTTCGTCTGACTCATATATTTTTTTCGCAATTTCGTTATTTGCACTGATTGAGGCAAGCGGTGTGTTAATTTCATGAGCAACAGAGGCGATTAATTGACCAAGTGAAGCCATTTTCTCAGCATTTATTAATTGCAGTTGTGTTTCTTTAAGTTCTTTTATGGCTGTTTCAAGTTCTTCTTTCTTTTTTGTGACCTGATTAAACAAAATAACCTGAAAAATGGCGCTTGAAATTTGCCCTGAAATACCGACCAAAAGTTCTTTTTCAATTTCACTGATTTCTTTTTTTGGTGTAAAAATTACAATTATTCCTAAAACCTCGGAACTCTTGATAATAGGCATTATAATCCTATTCAGCGGAGCTTTAAGAGGTTCTTTGGAGTCGTTATGCTCTATAAGGCAAAACTGGAATGAATTTTTGCCTTCAAATATATCTTTTAATACTTTCTTATCATAAGAGAGTACTTCTCCTGTTTGGTTTAAAAATGATGAGGGGTAAACATATTCGACTCTGAATTTTTCTTTTATTTCATTTGCATAGTATACCTTGTGTGCTCCAAATATAATGCTTAATTCCCTCAGTGCCGTTTTGATAAGGCTTTTAACGTCTAGGGTTTCTCTTATACTTGTTGAAATTCTGTTTAAAAGAGCCATTTTAAGGGCTTGATTTTGCGCTTTTGAGTTTGTATTTGAAAATTCAAGGTTTTGAATTTTCAATGCTTCGTTTTCCTTTTTTAATTTCTCAAGCTCAAGCTCTTTTGTAACATCGTAAAAATACACAACCTTGTATTTTTTAAAAGTAAAAGATTTTATAACATAATATAAAAATTTTCGCTCCTCAAGCTGGTAAAGAGCATATGTTGTAAAATCCGTATTTGCTTTTATTGCTGCAATAACAGGCGAATAAGACATAAGTTCGCTTGTTTCCAAAAGGCAAATATCGCAATAAAATTTATAGTTTATTTTCTTTAGCGCATCGAGCCCCAAAGACCCGTCCAAACGGGAAAAAGCCTTTGCAAAGGCTTTATTATAGTGTAAAAAATTCTCGTTAATATCATAAATTATTACAGGTTCTTTTAAATTATGATAAAAACTTCTTAAAATTTTACTCATAGATTAATCTTTTGCACTACAGTACAAAGTCATCGGTACTCTTTTTGATATATAGTCCCAAACCAACAGGCTTGTAACTTGCATTTTCATTTTTCAAGCTGAAATTTTCTTTATTTAGTTCGTTTAATCTTTGTCTTAGTGCTTCATTTTCTGTTTTAGAGCGAATAAGTTCGACAATAACCTCGTCTAAGCCATCCATTTTTTCGCTCAAGACATCAGTAATCTTAGAAACTATATTGTTTTCAAGGTTTTCAAGCTTGGCGCCAACATCAAGTGCCTGATAAGAGGCAATTGAGGCAACAGCATTCTCTTTGTTATATCTTGACTTTGCGCGGGTTAAGAAATTACCCTCACTTAAATTTACAACAGATGTGTCTAAATCCTGTCCTCTCATTTTATCCTCTTGTTCGCTTAATTTCATGCGCTTAACTACTCTATCCACCTTTTCTCTTTTTACATCACGAACAGAGCGCGTATGTTCGTATAATTCTTTTACTTTTTTTAATACATCTATATCACTTTTTGAAAAATACACATTTCCAAAACCATCTTTTTTTGGCTTTAGACAAGCTTTTTGGCACCAACTGGAAACTTGAGCGGCGCTTGTATTTAAAATCTCCTCCAGCTGATTTGCGTTAACAATTTCTTCAACGCTGTTGTCTTGTGTTGTTTGATTGGCTGTATAACTTCCCACCTTGATAAATTCCTCAAAAACTAGATACCAATATTATAAATTAAATTTTTTAAAAAAGTAGCTTTCTTATTTAATTTTTACAAAAATTGTAATATAATTTTAAAAGTATTACTGCTAAAGGGTTTTAGTAATAATGGAGCAAAAAAAAGGATATTTTATAACGTTTGAGGGAATAGACGGTTGCGGAAAAACAACTCAAATAGAGCTTTTGGATAATTGGCTTAAAAGTTTAGGCAAAAAAACACTTTTAACGCTTGAGCCCGGGGGTAGTGATTTGGGAAAAAACCTCAGGCAAATACTTCTGCATTATGACAAACCGGTTGCAAAAAACGCGGAAATGTTTTTATATCTTGCAGACAGAGCACAACATGTAAATAATGTTATATCGCCTGCGCTTAATCAGGGTGAAATTGTTTTATGCGACAGATATACAGACTCAACTCTTGCATATCAGGGTTATGCAAGAGAGGGCGATGTTAATGAGTTAAATATGCTTAATGAAATTGCAACAAATAATTTAAAAAGCGACTTAACGATTGTTTTTGACATTGACGTTCAGACGGCTCAAATGCGCCTTGGTAAAACAAAAGACAGACTTGAAAAAGAAGGTGTGGATTTCCATACAAAAGTTAAAAACGGCTATCTTGAACTTGAAAAACTCTACCCCGAGAGAATCAAGACAGTTAATGCAAACAGATCGATTGAAGAAATATTCTCAGATGTTAAGAAAATTGTCGGAGAGCTTTTAAATATATGAAAAAAATTATAATATCACTTTTTGTATTTTTTGTTCTTGTGTCAAATGCACACTGCGCACAAATAACAGATGGTATAAAACTTTTAAATTCAAATAAACTTAACAGTGCTTGTGAGTTTTTTAAGAGTTATACCGACAACAATCCAAACGATCCTGACGGACATTACTGGCTTGGTTATTGCTATAAAAAAGCAGGGCAAAATGAGCTTGGCGCATATCATCTGCAAAAATCTTTCGAACTTTCGCAAACGATTGAAGATATTGATATTACAGAACCTGCAGGCTTTAAAAATCAAAGCGATTATCTTGATATAGCGCTTATGTACCTTGAAAACGGCGAGTTTGACAAAGCTCACACTTATTGTGATATGACAATAAAATTAAACCCGCAAAATGCTGAGGCATACGTTATGCGCTCAAAGATTTTTCTTGCGCAAAATGATAATGATAATGCTCGGGCTGCGGCAATTCGTGCAATACAACATGACAGCTCACTTTTAGACAGCGATATTGCTCGTCGTTTTGATATTGTTGAGGTTCCTCCGTTTGATTTTGAATATTACAATTCTCAAGGGGTAGAGTGTTTTTATAAGGGTGAAATTGAAAATGCAATATCTTATTTTAAAAAATCTCTGGATATGAATTTTAAAAACGTTGTTGCCCTGAATAATTTAGCACGTGCATATATAAAGATGCAAAAATATGATGAGGCAAAATCTGCCCTTAAAAAGGCTAAAATTTTAAGCCCCAAATATTTTGAAACTTACCTTAATTTAGCTAATATTGCAAAGCTTGAAAGTCAAATGAGCGATATTAGCGACTTTGCGCGAAAAAAATATTTAAGAGAACAGCAAAAATATTTAAAATCAGCAATGAGTGCAAACCCAAACGATAAAAGAGCTTATCTTGAAATGGGCAATTATTACCTTGAACAAAAAGACTATGAAAATGCCCTTAGAAACTTTGAAACAGCACTTGTATATGATGATGAATATTATGAAGCGTATTTGGGTATGGCAATTTCATATCTTGAATCGGGCAATTCCAAAAAAGCACTTTTGGCGCTCAGAAATGCGGGAGCGCTAAACTCCAGATCTGATGAGATTTCTTATTACCTCGCTAAAATGTGCATTTTGGATAACAGGTTTGATGAGGCAAAAGACTATCTCAAAGACGCTATCTCTAAAAACCAAAATCCCGAATATTACCTTGAAATGGGAAAAATTGACTACTATAAAGCTGATTATGAAAGTGCAATTGATAATTTTAACAAAGCAACTTCTCTTGATGTCAGGTTAAAAAATGCTGCAGAGTTACACAATTATTTGGGTCTTTGTTATTACCGCAAAAAAGAGCTAAAAAAGGCTCTTGATAACCTTTTAAAGGCAAATGAGCTCGAGCCTGATAATGTTATTTATATGTACAATTTATCACTCGTATATAAAACTGTAAGACAAGATAATTTGTACAATAAAATCTATGGTAAAATAATGAAGTTTAGCCCAAAAACCGCACAGGATTATATAGACCTTAGCACAATATACTATGACAGAGGGCAAAGTGATGTTGCAAGAACGCTTTTAGACGAAGGAATAAGGAAAATGCCCGAGCAAAAGGCGCTATACACTGCTAAGTTAAAACTCTTAAAATCTCTGGGTGATACTGAGGGCGAAAAAAAGCTGAAAGAATTTATGGATAAGTTGTTTTAAAATAAAAAAAGGAGCGCTTATCAGATAGTTACCACTAAAATCTAAAGTGCGCTCCGAAATGAATTAAGATACGAAATTATTATTTGCTCCAATATACATACACATAGCCGTTTTGTCCGTCTGCTCCGCCTGACGGGTTATTCGGATATAATGAATAATTATACGCCCAGCCTCCGCCTCCGCCGCCTGCTGCGGCGCTGCCGTATTGTTTGTTAAAAATATTCTCCGGTTGCACAAATATGGCGGATGAGCCAAATGTTGTTGTAGCAGAACAATTTAAACCGTTATCGTATAGTCCTCCGCAGCCGCCTGCACTCTCAATTCCAGATTTTCCGCCGCAACCTCCTGCCGAGCCAAGACTTACACTTGTGCCGTCCTCGCCCCTGTAGCCATTTTTTGCTGATGTAGCATAAGAATTAAGGGTTGAATTAACTTCTGCCCCCAAGCCGCCAAGCCCATGGACAACTTGTTGGGTATCTGTTGCACTTGTGCCCGTAAGTCCGCCTTTTGCCCCGCTTATGGAATAAGTTTTGTCGCCGAAAATAACCTTGCTTTCTCCGCCATCACCACCGTTATTTGCTACTGCTCCGCCGCTTCCGCCTCCGCCTATGCGAATTGTGTAAGTTGTACCAGGTGTAACGCTTATGTTTTCAATGTGCGCAAAAGCACCGCCGCCTCCGCCTCCGCCTGCTGCAGCTTGATATATTAAGTCATATGTAATTTCGGCTACACCGTTTGCACCGGAGCCTCCTTTGCCTTTTTGCGGGTTATTTGACGAGTCGAAAGTTATTGTGGCGCCGCCTCCGCCTGCACCATAAGCTGTTGCGCTTACACCGTTTTTGTTTGAAGAATTTCCGCCCAAAGCTATACCAATGGCACTTTGAGAGTTGTAGAACGAGCCTGCTCCATCCCCTCCTTTTGCGGTTTTATCGGAATTTGCTCCTGTTATACTCTCGCCGTTATTACCGCTAAGCCCTGTTCCTGTGCAGCTTGTATTTGTCCAAATGCCATTTTCATATATTTGGCAACTGTCTGTCGCTTTTTGTGCCCCGCCTGAGCCATAGCTTGCGCTTGTGGCTCCTTTTCCGTAGTTGCCGCCGGAGGTTCTTAAACCCCAGACAAGAGTTGTGCCATCAGGCGCGTATACTTCAACATATGATGTGCCGCCGCTTGTTCCATTGCTTGCGCTGCTGCCTGAGGATGAGGCAGAGTTTCCGCCGCCTCCGCCTGCTGCGGAGTAGAGTTTGATTTTCCCGCCAATATTTGAGGATATGATGTGCTCAGGGATTGTGTAGTTTTTAATGTATGCCCCGCCACCGCCACCGCCGCCTGCATGTACGGAATTTGATGTTATTCCGCCATTTGAGCCGTCAAGGACACAACGAGCGGAGGCAGTGTCATGGGCGTAGTGTTCAAATTTTGTAAAACTTCCATTCATTAAGTTATATATAATATTTGAAGATGTCCAAATATATGATGGTGAGCAATCGTCATCGTATGATCCGTTACATCGGTTGCTATTCCAGTTACACTTAACTGAGCCGTAATTTGCTGACGCATAATCACAAAGTTGTAGTCCATTTGAACCTAAATATTTCGATATTTTCCCACCCCCCTCGCTTTCGGATTCTATTATAGATTTCCAACCTGCTAATTCTATGTTTGTTGGTAATCTCCAGCTACCTGCTTTTGTTCCTGTTGGCTCCCACGATTTACAAGAGTTATTTGCTGCATATTTTGTACAAACAGTTCTTTTGCACCCACTGTAGCTTGTTGAGAGTTCTCCCCAATTGCCGGTTGCAGAACAAGATGACGATGTTACACCTTGCCAACAGCAGGAATTTGTGTTGCTTGCACACGTTGTTTCGGTTAATCCGGTACTAATAATTACTACGGTATTTGCCATCTCAGGTCCGTTAGGATCTCCCACATTGTATTTTGTAACACAAGTGTTTTTCCCGCCTGTGCCATTGTAGGCTGCGGGAATAAAAAGTGCATTATAAGGGTCGCAATCTGCTTGTGATTGAGGTGAGCCGCTGTTTTGGCTCCAACCGGCTCCACCACCGCCCGCACCTGAGCCTATTAATTCCTTCACTACAACATTTTTCATCTCTTTTGTAATTGTTAACTCTTGCGTTTTTGAACTTTGAGCTGTAGTACTTGCAACTGTGAGCTTTTTTCCATACTCGACCGTTGTCTGGCTGGCGCCTGCTCCGCCACCTCCTGCCGAGAGCATAACGACCCCAATGCTTTTTGTATTTGTATCAGGTATAAAATTGCAATCAAGCGATTTTTGCCCGTCAGCTGCAGGGGCACAGTTTGAGTCGGCAAGATTATAGAGAAAAAGCTTCCCTTCTTTTTGTGTGACATTTTGCGCGTTGAAATTTTCCTTTGCCCTTTTTGTTAGTACGGGTGCAAAAAGTACCAAAATTACAGAAATAATGAGCACGACAACTAAAAGCTCCGCGAGCGTGAAAGCAAATTTTTTCATATAAAATTCTCCAGGTAGGTAATTTATTTCCGTAGTACTACTACGGATTATAAACACATATTAACACTAAAATTGAAATATGGCAAATTGCTCATTTGAAATTCTTCAAACAAATATAAAAAAATACCGCAAGGAGAAAGGTTTAACACAACTTCAGTTAGCTATTAAATGTTCATTATCCGTAGATCACATCTCAGGAATTGAACGCGGCATTTTTAACCCCAGCGTTAAAACTATTTTTAAAATTGCCGAAGCTCTAAATGTTGAAGTGTATAAATTTTTTATGTAAAAAACCGCCTCGCACAGGGCAGGGGCGGTTTTTATTGCTTGCGCAAATTTAGAACTAGCAGCTTGCTTCTTTAATAACTGCTTCAAGAGCTTCAAGAGCGTCTGAAGGAAGTTTGTCGATACCTGCTTTTTCTGTTTCTCTTGATTTAACAAATTCGATACGATCTTTCATACGAGCAACGAATTGTTGAGCGTATTCTTTGTTAGCAAAAGAAGCGTCAAAGCCTTCGATATCCATAATTTCGATGTCTGAGAAGTTTTCCCACTTATGGAATTTAGCACTTCCTTCAACGATAGCTTCGATGATACCCAAAGTGTGTTTAGGTTGTACTTTTGTACCCATAAACTCACCTGTGTTCAAGATATAGCAGTCAACTCCGTCTTGAATTAATTGTTTAAATCTTGTGTAATCCATTTCAAGAGGATAAACTCTGAAGGGGTTAGCATAAGGTTCAACAACTAAAGCATTCGGGTCAACGCCTTTTGCAAGTCTTTCAGCGCTTGAGCGTTTTGTAGCAAGTGTTGCACCCATAGCAGAACCGAGTGACGCACCTGATAATTTAAGTACAGGAGGAATAGTCGGGTCTTTCATTAACCAGAAAATAGCGTTGATGGGTTCGTCGATTCTATCCACTCTGTTTGGTGACCAAAGTTTTGATTTAACCGCACGACCGTTACCATTTCTGATATCTTCCGTAATAGAGTATACTTTTCCGTCCGCCCCCTGAATTGCGCCCGCGTTTTGCTGGGTCAAAATGTATTTATTATCATCGCAGCCCATCGGATAATCTGCAGTTTTGTCAAAATATGCAGGTTCTAATGCAATTGTATATTTGTCATGAACGTTGATAACAAATGCGTCGTCGTGAAGAACGGTAATATCGTATTTGTTGTTGTGTTTAGCGTGTGTAATTGTTGATTTACCTGAACCTGACAGACCAAATACAGCAACTTGGAAAGATTTTCCGCCGTCAAGGTTGTAGCGTTTCATACCGCCATGGCATGAAGCATAACCGTTACGAGCAGCGCAACCCCAAGCAAGAGTAAGAGTTCCTTTTTTATGTTCGCCGAAGTATCTCATACCCAAAATTGCAGCACAGTTGTGTGTAGGATCAAAGAAAGTTAAACCGTACGGAAAATCAGGGTGTGACCAGTCAGGATCAGAGAATACGAAAATATCTCCGTCAGGAAGTTGTCTTGAATTTTCGTACATATGAGCATAGCATTCGTTTATGTATTGGAAGTTTAACATCCAAGAATACATAATATTTTCAAAGCCTTCAGGTATTAAAAGGTGAGCTTTTACCATGAAGTCTTCTTCTAAACCTACAACAGCTTCTGTTTTGTACATAAGTCTGTCGCGAGTGTTGTAAACTGCTTCACGAATAATCGGCAACAAATAAGCCAAATCGCAGTTTGGTTCGCCGACAATTTTTCTTGCAGCTGCGCAACGACCTACAACCGTACCGTCGTTAAATAATAATTGGTTAGCACCTTGAGGAAGACCGATTTTTTCGGGCATATAAATAGGCATGCCTGTTAATTCTACTGTTCCGGGGCTGTTTTTAGCTAATTTGTAAGCTTCTGAAACTGTTTTTACATGTTCAACATTGTTACCGTAAAAAGGAGCGGTAATTGTTGCACGTGCAGCGGAATAGAGTTTTTTTAACTCTTCCGAATTTGTAAAGTACTCAACTGTTGACATAAATTTTCTCCTATTTTGTCTACTATTATGTATATGTCGTTATACTCGCGTAAATTTCTACTCTCTATGTTATCACAAACATTTTTTTATGATACAATTTTTATCAATTACAGCATGAGGATGATATATGACACAGACGACGATTAATTATGAGATTAAAGACATTAATTTGGCACAACAGGGTAAAAAGAACATAGAGTGGGCTTTTAAAGATATGCCCGTTTTAACCCGTATTATGGAAAGATTTAAAAAAGAGCAGCCTTTTAAGGGTTTAAGACTTACGGCTTGTGTCCATGTTACAAAAGAAACAGCCGCACTTTGCATTGCCATGCAAGCAGGCGGAGCGGACGCTGTACTTGCTGCGTCAAATCCTTTATCTACTCAGGATGATGTTGCGGCAGCACTTGTTAAGTATTGGAATATGCCTGTTTATGCTATAGCAGGGGAAGATTCCGACACTTATCATCGCCATGTTCAAATGGCGCTTGATCATAAACCGCATTTGATTATTGATGACGGTTGTGACCTTGTTGCTACTGTACACAAGGAAAGACAAGATTTACTCGAAAATATTATCGGTTCAACCGAGGAAACCACAACAGGCATTATTCGCCTTGAGGCTATGGAAAAACAAGGCAGTTTGAAATTCCCCGCATTGGGTGTCAATTCTAGTCTTACAAAACACTTGTATGATAATCGCTACGGTACGGGACAGTCTGTAATGGACGGATTTTTGCGTGCCGCAAATATATTACTTGCAGGTAAAACCTTTGTTACTTGCGGATATGGCTGGTGCGGTCGCGGCGTTGCTACTCGCGCGCGCGGTATGGGTGCAAACGTCATCGTAACTGAGGTTGACCCTCTAAAAGCGCTTGAGGCTGCAATGGATGGCTTTAGGGTAATGCCTATTGCTAAAGCGGCGCTTGAGGGAGATATTTTCTTGTGTGTTACGGGCGATAAAAATGTTGTCGATGTTGAGCATATTTTAAAAATGAAAGACGGTGCATTTCTTGCAAATGCAGGACATTTTGATGTTGAAGTAAATGTTAACGGTTTAAGAAAACATGTTAAAGAATATAAAAATGTCCGTCCGAATTTTGATGAGTGGAAACTCGACAATGGTAAATCAGTTTATGTTTTAGCAGAAGGCAGATTGGCTAACCTTGTTTGTGCGGAAGGACACCCTGCAAGCGTTATGGATATGAGCTTTGCAAATCAGGCGTTAGGTATTGAATTTATACTTAAAAACAAAGGTAAACTTGAAAATAAACTTTATACTTTACCAAAATCAGTTGATGAAGAAATTGCAAGAATTAAACTTGAGTCTATGGGTATTGAAATTGATACATTGACCGATGAGCAGCAAGAGTACTTGAACAGCTGGACATCAGGAACATAAGACGTTGTAACTTTTGAAAATAATTTATGACGGCAAAGACTTTATATAAGGGCTTTGCCGTTTTTATTTGTGTTTACAAGGCTAAAGCCTTGTGCGTGTTCACCACCTCGCGTACACAAGTTTAATATAAATATTAATACTGGAGACGGCGGGAGTCGAAAAAATGTCCAAAGATTTCCCCATTTTATCATTTTGTGTACTCATAGTATTGCTCTATATTTCACTTATATCAAGTGTTTATCGTATATTCTTATCGTTTAGACACATTTAAATCAATGAAAATTATACGGCGAAGATGAAATATTAGGGATAATAACTAAAAATGACGACTTTAACCCACATTTTTATAGGTGATATTATTTTTGAATAATCATTGAATTTATAATTATTTAATAATTTCAGCCATTTTTTTCCAACAAGTTATATTATCAGTACTGCTCAAATTATCTAATTTGATAAAATCTTGTTTTACTTTTTTTACTTTATTAGCGCGTTTTGATGTTGAAGGCAATAAATAAAAAATAGTATCGCAACCTTTGAGTTCAAAATCTTGTTTTCCAAAATACAATTCTCCCTTGGCATTAAAAAATTTTTTCAACAAATTTTTATTTAAATTTCCACATCTGCCATTGATTGCAACTATCTTGGGTTTATATTGTATTATCTTTTGTTTTATCGTTTCTATATATTGCAAAGCTTCTTCATTTGATACTTCTATATCCTTGCCATGGGTTTTATCTTTACAAAAATCAGTTAAACCAATTTTATTTTTAAGTAATAAATCCTCCAGTTTTCCTGGGGAATCTGGTGTTATAGTGTCTATATTTAGAAAATATTTGCATATAATTTCTCTAAATTTATTTGAGCTATCAGCATAATAAGTGTTTAATTTAACACTCTTTTTCCCTATGGTTTCACCGACAATCAGTAAATTTAAACCATGAGAAATTATATCTTCTAATTTGTTTTTATTTGTACTTGTTGAATTTACAAAATTAATTTTTTTTATTCTTTTCTCTCTTTTTTTTGCAAAAATTTCCTTAAAATATTCTTGAGGAATTAATTC
>DVJQ01000064.1 GCA_018716625.1 Candidatus Galligastranaerophilus intestinavium
GAATCAGAACATATAATTTCCCGCAAGGCAGGCTAACAGACCATAGAATCGGTCAAAACCTTAATGTTTGGACCGTAATAGAAGGTGAGCTTGATGAGCTTATTAACCTTTTAATTGAGTATGACCAAAAGTTAAAGCTTGAGAAACTTGCCGAGTCTTAACGGCTAAATCTTTCGGGACTACCTTTTTTTCACTTTCGCAGTAATATCTTATAATTTTGCTGCGTAATACTAACTGTTGTTTTTGCACCTCTCCACCCTTTTTATGTATTTTATATTAAGAAAAATTTTTTACATTACCTCTGCTTGGGTACATGGTATAATTCTTTAATATGAAGGATGTGAAAGTATTAGTTGTTGCTTTTGTAGTTTTTGTTTTGATTGTTTTGCTTATGTTTAATATTTCATCAAAACATCATACTAAACGCGCATATAAACTTTATGAACAGGGCTTGTATTATGCAAATAAAGGTGATTATCAAAACGCCTATTATAATTTTTCAAAAATTTCGCGACTAAGTAAAATCTATCATATTGCACTTTTAAAACAGGGGTTTTGCGCGCTTAGTCTGTCTGACAAGAAAATTGCTTACGATAAGTTTAATTATTTGTCTTTTTTGTCAAGAGATAAGTACATTGCCCCCGTTGCATTGTATAATGCTGCGCTTATTGACTTGGAGCAAAACAGAAATTTTGCTGCATATAAGAAGTTTAAAAAACTTTACGACAAATATTCGGATAGTGATTACAAGAAAGCATCTGCTTATTATTTAGGGGTAATATTTAAGAATAAAAACCCGTCTTTGGCAAAAAAATACTTTATGGAATATATTGAATACGCCCCTAACGGTCGCTACGTTTTCTCGGCAATTGATGAAGTTCTGAGTTTAAATGTATATCTGTTTGAAAATGATAAATATTTGATATCTTATGCATTATACAAAAATGATAAATTCGATAATGCGCTTGAACAAATAAAGGGTTTGGATGATATTAAGTGTACTTTTTTGCGTGCAAAAATATATGACACAATTCATGGTTCAAAAAACGCCCTTTTAGGCTATACAAAAGTGCTTACGTCTTGCGATTTAATTTTAGATGATAAAGACATTGCATTTGCAGTTTCAAGATATATTGAACTTTCAGGTGTTCCAAAAAGTCAGGCATGTAAACATCTTTTGAAAATTACAAAAAATTTGCAGTCTTATCCTTTTGTGTTGTACGAGTACGCCTCTACCTTATCTAAAATGAATGCTATCAAGTGTTATGAAACAATATATACCAAATATCCTGATTCTTATCAAGCTGCACAATCTCTCTGGTATGTATTTTATGATGCATACTTGAATAATTACAATTCAAAAGTAAAAGCGCTTGCAAAAATTTATTTTGAAAAATATTCAAATAAAATTTCTACTCCTGCGGTTAAGTTTTGGTATGCCAAGACACTTCTTAAAGAGCGAAAAATAAAAGCTGCAAAACAGGAGTTTAGAGAACTTATAAAGACCGAGCCGAATAGCTATTACGCTTATGTTGCATACAATATTTTAAACGACGTATACACACCTTTTAATACTCCTTGCTGTGATGAGGTAACAGAAGCGCAGAAGTTTTCCTATGAGGATTTAAGACAAATTTTTAATAATGAACAAACGCTGCTTATACTTGCAGCTTTTAATGATATTGATGTGCTAAAAGCTATGCGGGTGCATAATGATTTTATCTTGAGTTATATTGCATATAAGGATGGAAATGTTCCTTATAGTGTTTATCTTGCTTCAAACGCTCTTAAAGAATTATCTCAAAAACCCCAATATCAGGATGCAAGATATAAATTAGCATACCCAAAGGTATTTGTTGGGCTTATAAATAAGCACTGCGCTGACTACGCACAAAATGCGTACTTAATATTGGCATTAACCAGAGAAGAAAGCAGTTTCAATAAAAATGCAATAAGCCCTGTTGGCGCGGCAGGTCTTATGCAGCTTATGCCCAATACTGCATCCTCTTTAGGATTTGGCGAATTGAGCGCAAATGATTTATTTAACCCCGAGTTAAATATTAATCTTGGAGTAAAATATTTTTCTTCACTAAGAGATATGTTTGACGGTTGCGAAATGCTAGCTGTATTATCTTATAATGGTGGGCCTTCAAATGTTATGAATTGGAAAAATAATGTTGTTCAAAACGGTGACTTTGACGAATTTGTAGAAGGCATCCCATATATTGAAACACAAAATTATATTAAAAGAGTTTTTGAAAGTTATTGGAATTACTCAAGGATATATGCAAAACAATAGTACTTGTGATTTGTTGTAAAAAAATGGGCAAAAAAATTGGCGACCTTTTGAGTCGCCAATTTTTATATCTAATTATTTAGAATAGAGCAGGTTTTTTAACCGGTGCAGCACCAGGTATTGATTCCCAATTAGCTGCCATAATCTTTTTGAATGATTTAAGAGCTGTGTCTTCAAGTTCGCCAAGTTCTTCTGCTTGCATAATTAATTCACGCAAAGGAAGAAGTGCTCTTTGGTCTCTTAAAACGCCTAGAGCTGCAGCAGCACCGGCTCTTACCAAATCATTTTCTTGGGTATTTTTCATAACTTCAATAAGGGCAGGAACAGCTTTTGTATCATTAAGCTTGCCAAGTGAAGTTACGGCATAAATTCTAACATTTACCCACTCGTCTTTTAACATTTCAATAATTCTATCTACCGCTTTTTTGTTGCCAATTTCACCGAGCGCCCTTGTTGCGTCGCATCTTACGTTTACTTTTTCATGGTTTAGAGAATCAATAAGTGCGTCGGTTGCAACGTCACCAATTTCAATAAGTGCATCAGTTGCAGTAATGCATACTTGAGGGTTTTCATCATTAAGTGCTTCAACTAACGGTTCGACAACTATTTTTCCGCCCAGACGACCAAGAGCTCTTGCAGCACGTACTCTTACGTCTACGTTTCTGTCCTCTCTTAAAGATTCAATAAGCGGAACTGTTGCACTTGTGTCGCCGAGTTCGCCGAGCGCACGGGCTGCATAAAGACGAACAGAGCCGTTTTTGTCATTTTTTAATACTTCGATAAGCGGTTCAACAGCACTAAAGTCACCCATTTCGCCAAGGACTCTTGCGGCATTATAGCGAACTTTTTCGGAGTTGCTGACTTTTAAATCCTTAATCAACTCGTCAAAAGACTTTTTTGCCTGTTTTTTTCTATTGTTCACACTAATTGTCATTGCTTCCTCCAATAGACATTCTCTTCACATAAGTACTCTAATATAGTTATCTTCACTAACCACAATTAAATAAAAACTTATTTCAAGAGAATATTTACCTTTTTGCTACTACCTTTAACTTATATTTTACATTTTTTAACATTAATTTTAATGGTAAAAAGAACACTTTATATTAATAATATAACATTTTTTTTCGACTTTGTCTTAGTTTATTTATATTAGTTAACAATTTTACACAAATGTTTTTGTAAATATAGGTCTGAAAGCAATAATACGATGTATTTTATTGTTACAAAAGTTTACATTAATTACTGGCACATGATTCTATTTTGATGTATTGTAGTACATGCTAATAATATATATGAATATATCATTAGGTTGTAATTGATATGTTGTTAGGTATAGGGAAGGAGATACTCTTGTTAATTCGTGCTGTTGATACCAATCTTTACAAAAAAAATTCAAGTAAAGCTTCGTTAAACTTTAAATCAAATTTCCACTCGAATCCAAATGCTTCCAAGGCCGTTAGTGATGCTAGTTTGTCGGGTAATATTTCAAAAGCATTAGAGGTTTTGGGTGACAAAAAATTAGAGCTTATTATACATAACGGTAGTGCGCCGAGTCTTGAGGGAAAAGATGTCGGTGTGGGTTCACTTTATAGTGAGTCATCAAGGCAGCTTTTAATCCCGTTTTTAAAGAAATACGGTTTTTCTGCAATACAGGTTGACCCTGAAGGTATGAGACAAAAAGGCAGTGCTTCTCCTTATACTTCAAATTCCTTTGTTTACAACCCGTTAATTATTGATCTTGAGGATTTAACAAAGCCTGAAAACGGTGCGTTGCTGGATTCTGATGTTTATAATTCAATAGTAAATCTCAATCCTGCACGTGGCAGAGATCTGGGTGATTATGGACATGCATATGATAGCTATGGAATTGCGCTTTCAAATGCTTGGATTAATTTTAAAGAAAAATCTTCAAATCCTGATTCAATTTCTAATCCTACAGAAAAGTCTGCGATTAAAAACTTGATGAACGAATACGACAGGTATTATGCCCAAAATATAGACATGTTGGAACCATATGCAATATATTCTGTTTTATCTAATAAATATGGAAATGACTATTATGCAAATTGGCCCTATGAAATGCAAAATTTGTATAATCCTAAAAATGATAGACTTATTAATTCAATTAAAGCACAATATCAGGATGATATTGATAAATTTATTTTCACTGATTTGCTTGCAAAAAAAGCTCGCGAAGAAGGGATTGCAGCATATAATGCTGCAGGAATTAAAACTATAGGCGATAACCCTGTCGGTTTTTCACATCAAGAGGTATGGGCGCATAAAGATGCATTTTTAAGGGATTACAAAATCGGCTGTCCTCCTGATCAAAAATGGGGTTTTGCCGCTTTTAATCCTGATAAATTGTTTAACCATGACGGTTCGCTAGGGTCTTTTGGACAGCTTTTATATGACAAGTGCAAGAAGCTTGCGCAAGACAACCAAGGTGGTATAAGACTCGATCACATAGTTGGTCTGATTGATCCGTTTGTGTATGTAAATGAGCCATGGGATCAGTCTGCAGGAAGGCTATTGTCATCTCCAAACATTCATAATCTAAGAAGATATGCAATACCGACAAAACAAGGTGATTCAACAAAACGTTTTAGCGCTATACTTGAAAAAATTGTAATACCGGCTTGTGAAGAAGGCGGACTTACAAAGGCTGATATAGTTTGCGAAAACCTTGGCCCCATGCCCGATCATGCAAGAAATGTATTTTATAGTTTGGGTCTTGGCGGTATGACTATGACTCGCTATGACAACGGTACAAGCGCCAGACCTGTTGATACGGTTATGTACGGTTCGCACGATACAGAACCGTTAGTAACTTACACAAACGACTTATATGGTGCTCATGGGCAAGATGCTTTTAACCACGCTCTGTGGCCTGCAGTTGAAAATTCATTACCCAGAAACGCAAGTCACAATACTAAACAGGCAAAGTTTGATAAATACAGATTTGATACAAACAGGCACAAACCTGAAGAAAACAAATATGCATTTAGACAGTTTAAATTTACGGAATTGTTTACAAGCCCTGCACAAAGAGTTCAGATTTTTTGGACTGACTTGTTGGGTATGGACAAAAGGTATAATACACCCCAAACCGTTGGTCCTCAAAACTGGACTTTGAGACTTAGTTCTGACTTTGACAAGAATTTTGACCCAAGTATGTTAATACAGTCTATTTCTGACGCCCTGAAGGCACAGGATGCAAAAACCGTAAGAGAAAATCAAAATCTTATAAATTCGCTGGACGCCAGTGCTAGACAAGCAAGACAAGAACATGGCAACAGGTTTAATATTGTCGGATAGTTAGTTTATATTAATAAACAAAAACTCCCTGAAAATTCAGGGAGTTTTTAAATAAAAAGAGTTTATTTAAGGGCTTCTGCTATAGTTTCTTCAATAGCTTTATCAATATTATTCGGATTGGCATCGGCTGTTTTTATAATTTCTTTTGTATTAACAACAAAGCCGTCATCTTTTATTTTGCTGTCATAATCCGCTTTTGAAGCCTCAAGTTTTGCCGTTGCTACCCTTGCTTCTTCTCTTGTTTGATAAAGTTTGTTTGCGTTTTCTTCAAATGATTCGTTTCTTATTTTTGATATCTTATTGCCGATTAAGAAACTGCCAAGCACGCTTAAACCAAAGATTAACGGGAAGGAATTTTTTGAAACAAATTTACTTAGCTTGCCGTGTTTTGCGGCAAATTTTGAAACGGGCTCTGCTACATTCTTTTTGAGTGTTTTTATAATTTCGTTTGCTCTGACATTTTCATCAAATTTTGCGGCTTTTTTACTTAATTCGCCCATTGTTTCAGGCATACTTTCGGCGAATTTTTTTACGCCTCTTGTTATTAATTCTCTTGCGCCAAGGTAAATTCCTGCAGCACCGCCTATTGTGCCGGTCAGCAGTATGCCGGCTTTTAAATTTTCGTTATCTGTTTTATCTGCAAGTTTATTTGAGGCCTTATTTGCAATGTCGTAAGACTTGAATACTCCAAGCCATGAAGCAAGACTTGCCGCACCTACCAAAAGCTTCATTGAAGGTGGTGCTTTTTTAATAACATCGCCGTCTTTAACTTTTGCTTTTGCCATATCTGTCAGAATAAATGCACCTATGGTTGCAGGGGTGATTACCTTACTTAATCTTCCTGCAAGGCTTTTTTTGGCGTCTTGTTCTGATTTTGCCATACTTGAGAGCATTATTTGCGTATCTGACATATTTGCAAGCTGTTCAATGTTGTTTGCAGTTTTGCTCATTTTGGTCGTATAATATGGTATTTTCTCGATTTTTGCATATCTGTTAACATCGATATCCATTTTTACCTTCCTTCCAAGTATTTGCAAAATAGTTATTTTTATATATTATTATACTATGCTAACGCCTGTAGGCGCAATTAGTTGCTTAATGAATTGATATTTTTAATTAAAATTTACAAAAATTAACAATAAGGGGAACTGTTTTGAATTATATAAAAATTGTTGATGTTACAAACAGGGATGGAGTACAGACTTCAAGGCTCGGACTTGCTAAATTACAAAAAACAATAATTAACATTATGCTTAATGAAATGGGCATAAATCAGTCTGAGTTCGGCTTCCCCACAACAGAGCATGAAATTAACTATCTAAACGGTAATTTGCAACTTGTTGAGCGCGGCTTAATCAATAAAACAAAACTCTCGGGCTGGATGAGAGCAATAGCAAGCGATGTAAGAAAAGGTTTTGATAATGTTCAAAAACTTAAATATATTAATCTGTCGCAATCAACCTCAGAGCAGATGATAACGGGAAAATATCAAGGTAAAAAAAATAAAAAACAAATCCTTGAACAGACATGTGAAGCGATAAATGAAGCAATTTCTCAGGGCGCGAAGGTTATTGGCGTAAATGCGGAAGATGCTTCAAGAAGTGATTTAGACTATCTTATTGAATATGCAAAAGAGTGTAAAAGGTATGGGGCGTCACGCTTCAGATATTGCGATACCTTAGGCTATGACGATCCGCAAACCGCGTATGAGAGAATTTTTCAAATTGCAAAAGAAGCACAAATGGATGTTGAAATGCATTTTCACAACGACTTGGGCATGGCAACGGCTTGTTCCGTTATGGGTGCAAAAGCTGCAATTGACGCAGGGGTTGACGCTTGGATAAATACCGCAATAAACGGAATGGGCGAGCGTGCCGGAAATGCCGATTTGGTATCTTGCATACTTGCAATAGAAAAATCAAGCGGCTTTAAGGGGAAATATAAACTCGATCCGCAAATTGATATTTCAAAAGCTTGGCGACTTGCTAAATATACCTCTTACGCTTTTGGTGTGCCAATTCCGATGAATCAGGTTGCAGTGGGCGATAACGCATTTGCCCATGAAAGCGGAATACATGCTGACGGTGCGCTAAAAGACAGACGCAACTATGAACTTTATGATTATGAAGAATTGGGTAAGGGTGAACCTGAAATAATTGAAACGGGAAGAATGATTACCGTTGGTGAATACTCGGGTATTAAAGGTTTTAGGAACGTATATCAAAACCTTGAGTTAGAATTTAATGATGAAGACGAAGCAAGGAACATATTAGAGCTTGTGCGCTATGCAAATGTTCACACCCAAAAACCATTGACTGACAGTGAGCTTAGGTTTATATATTATTATCCTGACATTGCAGCAAAAATAATGACGGTTGAACCATATTATAAACCCCATGGTGCACTGAAAGAAAGAATTGAAAAAGTTGATAATCTTGTTGAGGGTTCAAAAATAGTATAATGTCCGACACTGATAAAAAGGTATATATAGAAACACTTGGCTGTCAGATGAATAAGTCTGACAGCGAGAGAATCTTAGGAATACTGTCGCATTTTGGTTATATACCGACTAATGATGAGAATGAGGCAGATTTTTGTATTGTAAATACCTGCTCCATAAGACAACTTTCGGAAGACAAAGCCTATTCTAAGCTTGGAGTCTGGGGCAAAATGAAAAAGGAAAAGCCTTTAAAGATAGGCATTTGCGGCTGCGTTGCACAACAAGAAGGTGGAAAACTTTTAAAGCGTTTTCCTTATCTTGATTTGGTTTTTGGTACACAAAATATATACGAGTTGCCAAAACTTATAAATTTTAACTCCAGAATTTGTGCTGTTCGTGACATTCCAGTAAAAGAAGATATTTTTAACATAATACGCACAAAAGGTTTAAATGCTTGGCTCCCTATAATTGAAGGTTGCAACAATTTTTGCTCTTATTGTGTTGTACCATATACTCGCGGGCGTGAACGTTCAAGAGAGCCTGAGGTTATAATTAATGAGGCAAAAAATATTTTAAAACAAGGTTTTAGAGAAATTACCCTGCTTGGTCAAAATGTTGACAGCTACGGCAAGGATTTAGTTAACAAACCTACGCTTGCGTATTTGCTGCGCGAAATAGATGCGCTTGAGGGTGATTTTAGAATACGTTTTACAACATCATATCCTACGGATATTACGGATGAGTTGATTGAAACGGTTAAAAATTCAAAAAAAATATGTGAATGTTTCCATATTCCTATGCAAAGCGGGTCTGACAGGGTTTTAAAAGCTATGAACAGACGTTACGACAGGAAAACTTACGGTGAGATAGTTAAAAAAATAAGAGATAACATAGAAGATGTAACCATAACCTCGGATTTTATTGCCGGATTTCCCTCTGAAACGCGCGAAGAATTTGAAATGACACTGAGCGCATTTGATGAATTTCAACTTGATTATTCAAATACAGCCGCCTATTCGCCGCGTCCGAAAACACCTGCTGCAAAGTGGGTTGATAAATTTGTGGATGAAAATGAGAAAAAAGAGCGACTTGCTGTTTTAAACGAAAAAGTAAAAGAAATGTCGCTAAAGTCTAACAAGAAGTATGTAGGCAGGGAAATGGAAGTGCTTGTAGAGTCTTTTAAAAACGGAAAATTTGAAGGGCGCACAAGAAATAATAAAGTTGTTCACTTTGACTCGGATTATGCAAAAATCGGCGATTTCATAAACGTTGAAATTAACCGCGCCTCTACCTGGTGTCTTTTTGGCAGTGGCAAAAAATAATTTTCAGTTGTTTTTTACGAGGGTTGGTAACAATTGCAAGGAGGTTCAATGTCCATAAAACCAATCCAAAGAATAAAACAATTTATTCAAAATAATGAAATCGCAAGACAAAATGCGGCAAAAGCGCTTGAAAATTTGCAAGAATTATACGGCGATAAAGTAGTATTACAGCATTTATAATAGCAAAAACGGGACAGTAAGTGCTCTCGGTTTTAAGAAAGGCTGCACGCCGTATTCCTGCGCATACAGCATTTTTCCAAACGGTGATGAAATGCAGAAAATTGCCGAATATAAATTTACAAACGACGGTCTTAAAAAATACTACCTGTCGCTTTTAAAGACAAAAGAGGGAAAATGCACCCTTGTAAGCACCGTTGTAGACGAAGGCTCAATTGCAAAATCCAAAAAAGCGGAATTTCAAATAAGTAAAAAAGAACCGCAAACCATAGACCTAACGGCACATTTAAAAACAATGCCCATGCCAAAGCGTGACTAACGGTTGATTTTTACGGTTAATTCCTCTTTTGATTCTTCATAACCTGCGCGGCCCATAAGCGCGTATGTGTAATTTTTTGCCTGCTCTACACCCGGCTGGTCAAAGGCGTTTATGTTATAAAGTTCGCCGATAATTGCCGTTTGCACCTCAAGCATGTAAAACAGCTGCGCAAGGCTTCTTGCGTCAACTTTCGGCAGGGTAATTGTTAAATTCGGACGTCTGAAGTCAGTGAGCGACACAGCCGTGGAGTCCGCTTCCGCGTTGATTAGGTTATTTATGGTGTTTCCACCCAAATATCCGATACCCGTGTATTCAAATATTCTTGGGATTTCAAGCGTGGTATCAAAATCTTTAACACGGATAAATGTGATTATTTTGTCGTTTTTACCTTCGTTATAGAGTTGAATTTGCGAGTGCTGATCCGTTGCACCAAGCGCTTTAATCGGTGTGGGACCTATGTTTACCTTGTTGCCGTTTCTGTCATATTCTTTTCCCAAAGACTCTGCCCAGAGTTGAACATACCAGTCGGCGACATATCTCATACGGCTTGAATAAGGCATCATAACAGAGATATAGTTGCCTTTTTGGGTGTCCATTAAATAATGAATGAGCGCATTTTGTGCGGCAATATTCTTTCTTATATCGGTATTCTTGAGCGTTAAATCCATTACTTTAACGCCTTCCATAATTTCATCTATATCTATGCCGACAAGCGCCATAGGCACAAGCCCTACCGCAGAAAATACGGAAAACCTTCCACCCACATCATCGGGAACCACAAAGGTTTTATATCCTTCTTCGTTTGCGATTTGCCTTAAAATACCCGATTGTTTATCTGTGGTTGCAACAATATTTTTTCTGTAGTCATCGCCCAAAAGATTTTGCATTCTGTCTTTAATTATCATAAATTGTGACATTGTTTCCGCTGTTGAGCCTGACTTTGTAATTACATTCACAAGAGTTTTTTTCAGATCAAGCATATCAAGAAGTGCGTTTATTTGATCGGGGTCAATGTTATTTAAAAAGAAAATCCTTGGCAGCCCACCACGTTCCTCTTTTGAGAGTAAATTCCAATAGGGTTTTAAAAGAGCCTCGCACATTGCAATGGAGCCAAGCGCACTTCCGCCAATTCCGAGCACCAAAACATTATCGAATCTGCCCTCTACCATAGCGGCGTATTCTTTTACATACCAGACAGTTTCTTCGTTATAGCCCAAGTTCATCCACTGGAGCCACTGCCCCGGTTTATCTTTTCTTAAATTCAAATCAAGGATAATGTTGCTGATTTTATTTTCATATTCACTAAAGGCAGCCTCAAGGTTAAGACCTCTGTCCTCTCCTAAAATATCTGCGCTTACGTTTCTGTAATTAAATTCTATCATTTACACTCCCTTGAAATTTTATCAGCTATTCTAATTGTACGTGCTGAGAAATTAAAGTAAAGTGCTTATAAAATTACCAAGGAGTGTAATTTAAAAATATTATTTTTTTGTAATTCTTAAATATTATGAAAAACAACTTTTACAGCGCAATAAAAGAGGATTTTAAGAGAGAGGATTTTGATGTGCAAAAATATACTGCCTTGATGGACGATTATACAAAATCGCTGGAGTGCAAGGGCGAGCTTTGCAATAATATGAAAAATATTAAACAAATGTTTGTATATGTTCTGCGTAAATATAAGCGCCTTTTAAGCCTAAAAAAGCAAAACGAGGATATTTTTTCTCAAATTTTACATGATATAAAAAGTCCGATATTAGGGGTTAAATTTGCACTTGAGGGTACAAAACGAAGCGAGCTTGAGGAAGAAATTTATAATATAAACGTAAATGTCTTGCTTGTCATACAAAATTTTTTAACTTTGTACAGTTTTAAAGACGGGTTTAAAAGCCTTGACTTTTCACATATTTATCCGCTTGAAGTTGTAAAAAAAGAATTGGAGCTGTATTCTCCTTTATTAAGGAAGAAAAATATTCAGGTAGTTTATTTAAACAACATTAATCCCTGTATTTACTCTCATAAAGCAATTTTTGCAAGAATTGTATCAAATTTAATTTCTAATGCTGCTAAATATTCACCTCAAGACGCTAAAATTAAACTTGGCATTTGTAAATATAAAGACGAAATTGTTTTTAAGATTTCAAATTTTACACAGCAACACTACAGTGACGATGAACTGTCTTTTGGCATGGGCTTATTTATTATAAAAAGGCTTGCAAGACGAATAAAATCAACCCTTTGTATTAAAAAGAGCAACAATAAAATTACTTTTGAACTAAAAATACCTAAAGTTGACTGTCTAAATCATGAACGGTAATTTTTGCAGACATTTCAGCTATTACTCGTGCGATTTCAAAACCGCTTATCATGACTTCTAAAATTAATTGGGAGTTGATAAGCACAGTTTCCGTGTATTCCATTGAATCCATATCTAAAATATCAAATTCAATAAAATCATCACCAACGTATTTGATTTTGCCAAATTCCGCATCTGTTGCCCATCTTAAAAATACTACGGCTTTTTCTAATGCTTTTAATTTTTGAATCATCCTCATATTTACATGATATGATTATTTTTGTGAATGTCAATTTTATAAATAATGATTGTAACATTGTAAACTCGGGAAAGCTCAATATGGAGCTTGATTTAAAGATGCTTAATGAGGCAATTTTAAACGAGAGTAAAGATGCAACCGTCAGGTTTTACAATTGGTCGCCAAAATGCATAAGCCTCGGTAAAAATCAGCCTTTTGAGGATTTTTATAATGATTTGGGGATTGACATTGTAAGACGTCCGACAGGCGGCAGGGCTCTTTTACATGATAAAGAGCTTACTTACTGCTTTGTATCGCCCGTTAAAAAAGGTCAAAGTGTCATTGAATCTTATAAAGATATTTCTGACGCGTTAATTTTGGGCTTTAAAAAACTTGGTATAGAGTTAGAATATTCTTCTGTGCGTTCAAAAAATTTAAGATATTGTATGAATATTTCATGTGGGGCAGATGTGAGTTACAAGGGCAGAAAGCTTATTGGTTCCGCACAATTTCGCTCGCGAGGTTATCTTTTGCAGCATGGTTCGATTTTGTATGATTTAGATTTTGAGTTGGTTGAAAAAATTTTTAAACAAAAAGTTGAGAAAAATTCTATTGTTACATTGAACGAGATTAACGACAAATTGACTCAGGGGGCTATTATAGACGCTTTGAAGAGTAGTTTTAAAGAAAAATTTCAAACATCTTGACACTTATTTCTGTTCAGGTTATATTAATTCTTGCAGATAGGTTAGTCGCGTCTAAATGCTTTAATGCTGCGACTCCTTAAAATTGAAAGGACAAAAGATGTACGCTATAGTCGAAACAGGCGGAAAGCAATACAAACTTGAAGAAGGTAAATACACTGACATTGAATTGTTGGATGTTGAGGCTGATTCTAAAGTTGTATTTGACAAAGTTGTGATGCTGGTAAACGGCAAAAAATCAAAAGTCGGTCAACCTTACGTTGAAAATGCTACTGTTGACGGAACGGTTGTTAAACATGACAAAGCAAAGAAAGTGATTGTTTACAAACAACGTCCTAAAAAAGGATACAGAAAAAAACAAGGTCACAGACAACAATTTACAAGAGTAATGATTAATAAAATCAATACAAAGGCAGGTAAAACAAAAGCTGCTGAATCTGAAGGAGAAGAATAATGGCACATAAGAAGGGCGTAGGTTCATCCAAGAACGGTCGCGACAGCGAAAGTAAGAGATTAGGCGTTAAAAAGTTTGCCAATGAAAATGTGCTTGCAGGCAATATCCTTGTCAGACAACGCGGTACAAAAATTCACCCCGGCGTGAATGTTGGTAGAGGTTCTGATGATACACTGTTTGCTATGATTGACGGTGTAGTCAAGTTTGAACCATACAGAAGAACAAGAAAACAAGTTAGCGTATATGCTGCTGAGTAGTCTTTGTTTCTTCCAACGTTGAAAATTGAATAGTTTTGGTTTGGGGGCGTAGCTCAATTGACGAGGCTCCGCCGAGGCAAGTGGCTTGACCACACAGTTTGCCAGCTGAGTAGCCCCTGAATGTGATTGAAAATTGAATAGTTTTGGTTTGGGGGCGTAGCTCAGCTGGTTAGAGTGCTTGCCTGTCACGCAAGAGGTCGCGGGTTCGATACCCGTCGTCCCCGCCATTTTTAAAA
>DVJQ01000065.1 GCA_018716625.1 Candidatus Galligastranaerophilus intestinavium
CATACCGTTTGTTATTGTAAGTTCTTGAGTTTTAGAGGTTTTAGGAGTTGCATTTGCTACTGTTAACTTTTTACCATATTCAATACTTGGCTGAGTTGCTCCTGCTCCTCCGCCACCTGCGGAAACAAGTAGGGCGTTTATTTTATTGACGTTAGTGGGTACTTTGAAATTGCATTTTAGTGTATTTGTTGAGCCTGATATTTCAGAGCAATCGGAGTTTGATTTATCATAGATAAAAAGTCGCGAGTTGATTGTAGAGCCTGAATTTATAGTAATTGAACCGTCTTTAATTTTTTTTGTAATGACAGGTGCAAACAAAGTCAGGATAAAAGATATCACAAGAATGCTGACAAGCAGCTCTGCAAGCGTGAATGCGTATTTTTTCATATAAATTCCTTTTGGATAATCACTCGTACTTATTCATATAATTTGTATGTAAAAAAACGCGCAAAAAAGAAAGCAACAAATGCCCTTTTTGCGTAATTTGTGGTATATTTTAATTAAAACTACACTAAACTAATGTACCAATAGTACACTAGTTTAAATTTTATGTCAAGTATTTTAAATTAAAAAACATAAGGGACTATTTTTGGAAACTATTGGAGAGAAATTAAAGAGTATTCGAAAGTCAAAAGGAATGACGCAGGCTGAATTTGGGGAGAGTATCGGTTTTTCAAAACAGGCTGTATCGAATATTGAAAATAACTTGTCGAATCCTTCCATTGATTTTATAAGTAAACTGATAATGTACCACAATGTAAATGCAAATTGGTTAATTGCAAGTGTTGGCGAGATGTTTAATTGTACTCAGAATCAATTAAAAAGTTTAAAAAGTGAAATAATGACAGAGGTTGAATTAATACTAAAAAAAAGAGGTATAAATTAATTTATACCTCTTTATAATTTTAAATGTAGTTTTTACATTTCATCTGAAATGATTTGTTGCATTTCAATATCAGGTTTCCCCAGCACTCTCACTAACTCAAGCACAGATGCTTTCATCTGGCATTTTTGCGAAGAATTATTGAAAAAGTCTGTATAAAAGCAGCCTTCACAATTACAACCTCTCTTATAGCATTCCATCGCTGTTGTTGTCCATCTTCTCACAGCAACTGCACGCCCAAAATCCCTACTTTTCAGCACGTTTAAATCCCCCAAATAATATCTGTCCGCTACAAACCTTGTACTATAGCCTCAAAAGGCTTGTCTTTATTGAATTTAATATTATTATAACGCCTAAGAGCGTTTTATCAAGCGAATTTGGTGTAAATATTACGCTTTATTACAAAGTTGCAATGGCTTGCATGGTCTGTATTTAGGGGATTGCACCACCTTTATCTTCGCATGCTGACATGGTTTCCATGAATGAGTACATGCAAAATACATGTGCTGGGCATGATTTCATGATTTTAAGTGTAAAAAATATTATTAAGAAGTGTAAACATTTGACTTTTTTGAAAAAAAACCATGCTAATTTGGCATGGATTTAAAAATTTAATCAAAAAAAGCGGACTTAATACTGTCCGCTTTTTTGTAATTCTCCTCCAAAAATCCGTAGCCTTTTAATCCAGTAGGGCTTCAAGTATTGCTGCATTTTTGTTTGCAAATGAATTTTCCCTAAGTTTTGTGCGTTGGATGTAAGTTCTCAATGCCTCTCTGATAAGTTCGCTGCGAGAACGATTTTCTGTGTCTGCAACTTGGTCGATTTCGTCTAAAAACTTTTCAGGCATTGAAATAAGAACTCTTGCCATTTTTTTCTCCTTAATTATCTTTTCTCTTTTGTGGATTTACCGTTTTGTGCTCTGTACTTATATAAAAAATATATCTCTTTAAAAATTGACTAAAAAGGATATATTTTTTATATTTTTTGTAATATATCTTAATATAAATCCGTTAAAAGCTTTATTTTGCGTATCTTTTTCTTGTTTCTAAATCCAGTTCAAGTATTTCATCGATTGTTAAGTTTTTTATAGTGTTGTGTTCCAAAAGTGCTTTTTCTACAGTTTTTTCTATGTCTAAAAAGTGTATTTTGCCCTCTAAAAAGTTATTTACCGCAACTTCATTTGCTGCATTTAGCACCACAAGTGAGCTTGTACCATCGAGCCCTGCCTCATATGCCATTTTTAAACAACGGAATTTATCTAAGTCAGGTTTTTCAAAAGTCATTGTTTGTCCAAAAAGGCTAAAACCGTCTGTTTTAATGCCTTTGTGTCTTTTTGGATATGTAAGGGCGTATTGTATCGGTATATGCATAGACGGAAAGCCTACTTGCGCGAGCATAGAGCCGTCTATGAACTCTACAAAAGAATGCACAAGGCTTTGCGGGTGTATTACAACTTTAATGTCTTTGTAGTCCATATTAAACAAATAGTGAGCCTCTATGACTTCCAAGCCTTTGTTCATAAGGGTTGCGCTGTCTATTGTTATTTTTCTGCCCATATGCCACCTTGGGTGTTTTAGGGCTTCAAGGGCGTTTGATTTTCCCATTTCTTCGCGGGTTTTGTTTAAAAAAGGTCCGCCCGAGGCTGTAATTATAAGCTTGTAAGGGTCATTATTTTTATCTGAAAGGCATTGCAAAATTGCAGAGTGTTCAGAGTCAACAGGCAAAATTTTAACATTGTTTTCTTTAGCCTTTTTCATAACAATTTCACCTGCCATAACAAGAGTTTCCTTGTTGGCAAGCGCTATGTTGATTTTATTTTCTATTGCCCTAAGAGTTGGTTTTAGACCAATTTTACCTGAAGTTGCAACAAGAATAATGTCGTTTTGGGTGTCGGAGCAAAGCTCCATAAGCCCGTCTAATCCCCAAAGGACTTCTACTTGGGGAAATTTTGATTTTACAAGTTGGACATCTTCTTGTTTTTGTATACAAACACGCTTTGGGCGGTATTTTTCAATTTGTGCGCACAGGAGCCTAACGTTTTTTCCTGCGGCAAGGGCTAAAACTTCGTATTCATCAAGATAGTCAAGCACTTCAAGAGCTTGAGTACCTATTGAGCCTGTTGAACCTAACAAAGTAATCTTTTTCATAAGGCTATTATATTAAAAATGTTTTATTAAAACAAATTTTAGACGGATAAAATTTCTTCCAAAGTTTCATCTGTTGCCTCAATCCAACCTCTGTTTGTAAGTTTGTAGCCTATTTCCATATTTTTTGTTAAAGAATTATATTCAATTGCAACCGCGTATGGTGCATTATATCTCATAACAATTACTTCGTCTGATTTTGTTATGCCTTGAGATTTTATTGAATTTTTTTTATGTAAAACAGGCAGACCGTCTTTGTATGATATGATATCGCTTGTTTTGGAATATTTTGGGGACGGTTGTTTAAAGTCTTTTTTGTAGGTGGTCGCTCTGCCTTCATCAAGCCAGAGTTCTTTATTTATTGTTTTTGAGCCGTCGGGATTTTCTTGGTAGCCTTCAGTGTATTTTCCTGATTCTTCATCTATAAATAAAATCTCTAAATCTTTTTTTACTGTTCCGTCTGCTCTTTGCTCGTATCCTTCGAGATATTGACTGATTTTGTTGTTTATAAATCTTGAAACAATTGAGTATTTTTTTGTTCCGTCGGGTTTATGTTCAGAGCCTTCAATGTAGTTTTTAACAGTGCCGTTGTCATGGTAATATATTTCTCTGCTGAATCTTATTGAGTCGTTGGGTAAAACATCTATGCCTTCTTGGTATAGTATTGGTTTGCCGTCAACAAACTTGGTTCTTGAGTGCAATCTGCCGTTTTTGGAAAATTCAAACATAGTTGCAAAGTTGTCTTTTTGCACTGTGATTTTTTTTATTACTTCACCCTCAGGCGCAGTTTCATCTCCTGCTTCATAGAGTTCTTTTAATTCGTTATATATTTCAAGTGCCTCCTGTACATTTGGTTTTGAATTTTGACTTACCGTTTGTAACATTCCGCTTGCTTTTGTTATAAAGGCGTTTGCTTTTCTGTTTGCACTTTTACAGTCCCTTATGGCACAAGAAAGCTCCTGTGGCATTAATACTTTTTGCAGGGTGCAAATTGCATTTGTCCTTGTGTTATTTAACGGGTTAGTGTTTTTTGGAGTTACATTTTTAGGTTTTTTGTCAGTATTTTTAAAATTTAAGTTGTTGTTAATTGTTCTAATCGGCAATATGCGCATATTTTCATCCTTGTCTTAATTTATCTGCAATATCATCAAAATATTTTACGCTTTCAAAAAGTTCGTCTTTGTCAAAAATTTCAAAAGTAATTTGCGGACTCAGCTGCATTTCATTTAGTGTTTTTATAATCGGTTCAATATCAAGCGAACCTTTAAGCAGTGAACTGTGCGAGTCCTCGTCTTTGTAGTTGTTGTGAAAATGCATATGATGAAGCATTATTCCGTAGTTTTTAATCCATTCGGATATGGGATAATCAGAGTGCAGGTTGCAGTGTCCTATATCAATTGTAGCTTTTAAATTTGGTGAATTAATTGTGGCAACAATGCTTCTTATAAGTTCCCAATCAGGTTCATGGACATTTTCAATCGTTGCAATTATTCCTTCTTTTTCAAAATAAGGGATAAACTCGTGGAAAAATTCAATATTGCTTCTAAAGTAGAGTTGTCTGTATTCTTTGTGTTTGAGCAAATTATTAAAACAAGTGTGGAAAACAACCGTTTTTGCATTAAATTCACATGCAAGCTCTAAGCTTTGGTAGTATCTTTTCTCCGACACTTCGCGGATTAAAGGGTCTTTTGCGGCAACGTTCAAGTTTGAGAAAAATCCATGCAAAGTTACTTCTCCCTCAAAATCTCTAAGGGCTGCTTTATACTCTTTTTTTGTTACGTCAAATAAATCCTCAATATCTTTTAGTCTGCCAAAACGACTTATTTCTATACCGCAATTAAGCTCAGAGGCTATTTCAAGCGCTCCTTTAAAGTTGTGATAGTCTACAGTTGAAGATATAAATTTTTTAAATTGATTTTTCATGTAATAAAATTATAATTAAAAAATAGAATTATGTATATAATTGAACTTATTGCAAAATTAAGCACAAAAATTAAAAATCGGGATTTTAAGTTTTTAAAAAAACAAAATTCCCAGCAAAATGAAGTTGTTGAAGAACAAAGCTGTGAGCATATTTTTGTTCCCATTGATTCTACAAAAAGAATTCTTGCCTGTACAAAGTGTGGGTTTATGGTACGGGTTGATCCAAATAAAATTAAAAAACAAAATCCTTTTGAACAATAACAAAATTTAACAAATTGCCCGCGTTTATACTAAAATATATAATTATTTCGGATAAGTATAATTTAATAAGGTAAAAATTGAGCGCACAAGGGGGTTTAGATAACATCTTTGATGAAAAAAAATGCGGTCAAATTTCAAGTGTTACAATGGAATTTGACGGTGAATTTTTGCCTAAAATTATTGAAGCGACTCAAAATTTTTGGGAAGAAGAATTTGAATTTCGTGTTTTTGATGTAAACAATAACGAAAGAGTAAAAGAAGATTTATATTTGGAATACGACTCGTTTTTTATCAGTCAGGTGCCTTCAAAACACACTCCGCCCGTCACCATAAGACTTTCCGACGAGTTTATAAGGCTTATTTTGCACAATACATTTGGTTCAGACTTGCCCCTGTTTGAACTCAGCGACTTATCCGAACTTGAAATAAGAATACTAAACGGTTATTGCGATTTTATATACAAATCTTTTGCAAAATTGTTAACAGATGAGGACGAGCTAAATAAATTTGAACTTAAAAATAAAGAGGTTTACAATTTTGTAATTATAATTAAAAATAAAGACGAAAAAATTTCAAAAATTGTAATTACACTGCCCTCCTCAAGAATCAAAAGAAAAGAAATTCAAAAAGAGCAAAATTACAGTGATGATGAGTTTAAAAACATAAATGCATATGTTGATATCGAAGCGGGAAGTTCAAAAATCACGCTTAATGATTTGAAAAATATCTCACAAGGCGACATAATGCTGCTTGAGGACAGTTTTGTAAATAAAATGAAAATCATAACCGGAGAAAAAATAAGGGAATTTAAAATTAACCCTGACCCTGAACTTATGATTGAAATTGATGAAGATGAGCATGATATTGAGGGAGAGGAGAATACAAATACAAATATGTGGGATGATATTCAAATAGAAGTTAATGCCCGTTTTAAAAAAATTAAAATGACTCTGGGCGAACTTAAACATATATCAAAAGGGCTTGTAATAGACCTTGGTTCTGTTTTTCATAATGAAATTTCGCTCCTTGTTGAAGAAAAAACCGTTGCAAAAGGCGAATTGGTAATTATAAATGACAAATACGCCGTTAAAATAAATGAAATAATAAGCGATATGCCAAAACAACCTCAAACTGAGCCAAAACAGCAACCTCAAGCACAAAATGCTCAACAGGAGGTGCAAAAACCTCAAGCGCAAAAAGCTCAAGGAGCTTCGCAAGCTCAGCCAAAACAACAAACACAAGCACAAAAACCTAAGGCTCAAAGACCTCAAGGAGCAGCTGCAGCACAAAGACCTCAGGCAACTGCACAAAGGCCGCAAGCTGCCGCACAAAGACCTCAGGCTGCAGCCAAAAAAGATGAGGTAGAGGAAGATTTTGATTATTCGGATTTTGAAGAAGATAAGTAAAAAGGAAAAAAATGACAACACATATTGTAGCTTTTGTTTTTTACACACTTGCAATGCTTGGCGTTATGTTTATAGCGTTTAGCGTATATAAAAACGTGGTTTTGGGGCAAAATTCACATTCAACAAAATTAAAAATTGAAGATATGCTAAGGCTTAATCAAAGAAAATCTTTATACGTAATAAATTATCAAGGTGAAAGATTTTTAATAGCCGGTGATAGTGACTCTACCACTCTTATTTCAAAACTTAACACCCAAGAAAAACAAAACAATAGTCAACAAAATGTAGTGCAAATTCAAAAAGAGCAGCAATCACCTGCACAAGAAAGTTTTGAAACTCTTGAGGATAAACTTATTGAGCTAAAAAAACTTCATGGCTCAAAAAACGTTATGAGAACGATATTAAAAGAAATAAATTCAAACAAGGAAAGATACTAAAATGGATGTACTTTTAAAAGACATAAATCCTGTTATACAGCTGCTTATTGTGATGACTCTGTTCTCACTTTTGCCTTTTGTATTTTGCTGTATGACCTCTTTTTTAAGGTTTACAATTGTCTTTTCAATGTTAAAAACAGCCTTGGGTACTCAAAGTGTACCTCCTGCCATTGTTTTAATAGGTTTATCAATGATTTTAACATTTTATTCCATGTCGCCTGTTTTTGATCAGATGATAAAAGCCGGAGAGCCTGCTTATAAAAGTGGGAATATCGTGGAGTGTATTGCTCAGGGGTCAAAACCTCTCAAAGAATTTATGCTCAAACAAACACGCCAAAGTGATTTAGCGTTTTTTGTCGAAAAAACACGAAAAGAGCCGCCAAATACTCCTGATGAGCTTACCATGTGGGAAGTTGCGCCCGCTTATATCATAAGCGAGCTGAAAACAGCCTTTGAAATAGGTTTTATAATTTTTGTACCTTTCATTGTGCTTGACCTTGTTGTGGCAAATATTTTACTTGCTTTAGGTATGTTTATGTTATCACCGACGATTATTTCTCTGCCGTTTAAGCTTTTAATATTTATTGCCGTTGACGGTTGGAGTTTAATTGTAAAAGGACTTGTGGAGAGCTTTAACTGATGGAAATAATGGTAGAATACCTTGCAAAAGGTTTTATGACAATGCTTATGATTTCGCTGCCCTGCGTACTTGTTGCAGCCTCAATAGGTCTTGTGGTAGGTATTTTGCAGGCAGTTACACAAGTACAGGAACAAACAATTGCCGCTGCGCCAAAAATTATTGCAGTATTTTTGACTATCATTATTCTTGGGATGTGGTATATTAAATTATTGACGGAATTTGTTATAGAAGGCAGTGCAATTGCATTTAATGTATTGCCCCATAATGAAGAATACGTACTGGAATCTAACTATTACAAACACACAAGACCTTTTGCAAATGAGATGTATGATAAAGTTGATGGATCTCAGAAAGATTTGAAAGAAATTATGAAAAATCCGGGAAAACTCCCTTGGGTCGATAAAGCGGAAAAAAGCACATACGGCGCAGCAAAAAGGGGAGAAAACCCGACACCTAATTTTATAGAAAAGAAAAAAATAATGGGGAGGTAGATTATGAAAAAGACACTTGCGATTTTAGGACTTATGTTATCCTTTGGCGCGGTTTGTGCTTATGAAATCGATGCCAACAGCATATTTCGCCAAGGTAACAGTGTAGGATTAAAGCCAAATTCAAGATATACAATTTCTTGTCCTTCAATTATCGAAAATGTTGAAAATGGTGAAAAAAGCAACATAAAATTTTTCTTTATGGATAACGAACCTTTTAAAACAGGCGACAGAGCTGCAAGTACTCTTGTGATAAGAACTTATGAGCCTTCAAATTCTTATTTTAAAGTCTTCACCCAAGACGGTAATACACAGGCGATAAAATATAACGTAAATGAAAAATACAACAAAATGGGTGCAATTGTGGGCAACTGCAGAATTGAACCCTAAAAAATAACTTATGGACTTATTTTTGGCACAATTTGCAAAACTTTTTCCCGAGCTCAATCTTGCATTGGGCGCGGGTATTATGGTGTTTAGCAGACTCTTGGGGCTAATGCAATTTGCACCACCCTTTAACAGAAAAGAAGTCCCCTCCCTTGTAAGGCTTTCAATGGCTCTTATTATAACAGTGATTGTCACTATGCTTATAAAACCCCAACCTATCCCTCCAAATACTTCAATTATGATGGGAATACTTTTAAACTATGCTTTCGGGGCAATTTTGGGCTACATTGCAAACTGTATACTTGCTGCAATAAGTGCAGGCGGGGATATGATAAATACTCAAATGGGACTTTCGTCTGCTATGGTTTTAGACCCGACAACCCGTTCGCAAACTTCTATTTTGGGCAATTATTTTACAATTTTAGGCTTGATAATTTTTATAAGCGCAGGCGGAGCGTATTGGCTACTAAATGCTTTCATAAGGAGTTTTGATGTTTTTGGAATGTATCAGACAATCATTCCCTTGTCAAAAGTCATTAATATTGACTATCTGGTAGTTATTACCTCAAATGTACTTTATTTTGGCATGCAGCTTGCCGCTCCTGTTTTGCTTGCGACTTTGGGTCAGGACATAATCTTAGGTATAATTTCAAAAACAGCCCCGCAGGTAAACGTATTTCAGCTCAGCTTTTTGTTCAAGCCGGTTATGGGTGCGCTTATTTTAATTTGGATTTTACCAATGCTAATAAACGTTATAACCGATTATATGACTTCTTATGCAAGTATTTTCTAAATGTTTTATGAAACTACTTTGCTTAGTCCATGGGGCTTATCAACGTTGCGATTTAAAATGAGCGCGATTTTTAGCGAAAGCATTTGTACAACAAATACAACACTTAAAATTCTTGTCAATAAATCTTCGCTGTAGGGAAATACTACTGCTATTTTTGAGCAGAATTTTTCCTGACAGTCGGTTATAACAACGCTTTTTGGACCGTAATCGTCATTTATTTTATCAAGAGTTTTTATTTCAAAATTGCAAAAGTTGCTTGTTATAATTTCAACAACCGTATCAATTTTATTTAAAATCGCGATGTGCCCATGTAAAAATTCGCCCATAGAACAAGAATTTGCGTCTATATAAGATGTTTCTTTTATTTTAAGAGCGCACTCGCGAGCAAGAGCGTAGTTTGCTCCCTGACCTATTACACTGAAAGCTTTGTATTTAGATAAAAATTCTGCAGCTTTGTCGATGTTTAGTGTTAAATCTAAAACGCTCTCGATATTTTTTTGCACTTCGTCAATGTTTTTTAAGTATTGAGCAGTGTCTAAAAGTTTATTTTGAGCAATTTTCAGCGCACAAAGATAAAGGGCGCAAATGCTTGCGCTAAAAGATTTTGTTGCGGCAATAGAGTTTTCAACTTTTGCGTTAATGTTTATTTTATAGTCGCAAAGTTCCCACAGGGTAGAGTTTTCATTGTTAACTATTGCATAAGCCCTTGCTCCTGCCTCTTTTACTTTTCTTGCAGCAAGTGTTGTGTCATAGGTTTCGCCTGATTGGCTTATAAAAAAGTATAAAACAGTTTTATCCGGTGTTTTTTCGCTGCAAATAAATTCGCCCGAGAAAATTACTTCTGTGTCTGTTTGTGCAATTTTTTCAAAGAAAGTTTTTGCGACAAGTCCGCAGTTGTAAGAGGAACCGCTTGCAATGATTTTAACCTGCCTTACAATTAAAGGCATATCAAGCGTTACAGCATAGTTTTCAACATATTTTGAAATAAGTGAGCCAATAATACTTGATTGCTCGAGTATTTCCATTTCCATTTTTGTTTGTTTTGGTTTTTTTGAAAAAAACATAATATACCTGCAAATTATTTTCTTAATTCATATTATAATATTAATATGCCCAAAAGTGTTTATATTCATATACCCTTTTGTATTAAAAAATGTGCTTACTGTTCTTTCTTGTCGGGTATAAGCCCAATGTTTAAGGCTGATTATACAGATAGCCTAGTTAAAGAGATTAAAAAATTTTATGAGGGGACTTTTTTAAATACAATTTATTTTGGAGGGGGAACGCCTTCTCTTTTAGAGCCATTAGAGGTTAAAAAGATACTTGATTGTTTTAATTTCAATAAAGATTGCGAAATTACTCTTGAGATGAATCCAAAAACTGCAAATTTAGAGAAATTAAAAGCTTTTTTCGATATCGGTATAAACAGAATAAGCCTTGGCGTGCAGTCTTTTGACGACAATATTTTAAAAATTGCAGGCAGAATACACAATTCCAATGAAGCGCTTAAAAGTATTGAGGATATTAAAAATGCGGGTTTTAAAAATTTTAGCATTGATTTAATGTATGGTTTACCGCACCAAACTCTAAAAATTTGGCAAAATACTTTAGAGCAAGCAAAAAAACTCGCCCCGCCGCACATTTCGCTGTACGGATTAAAAATCGAGCAGGGCAGTGATTTTTATTCTAATCCGCCAAAAAACTTGCCTGACAATGACACTCAGGCCGATATGTACGAGATGGCACTTGAGGTTTTTAATGACTATTGTCACTATGAATTTTCAAATTTTGCAAAAGCTAAAGATTTTTTTTCGCGTCATAACCTAAACTACTGGAATGTTGAACCATATTGGGGTTTTGGTGTCGCGGCCGCAGGTTTTACAGGAAACAAGCGCTACGAAAATGAAAATGATTTTGAAAAATATTTAAAAAATCCGACATCAGACAAAAATTTTTACAAAACAAATTTGCTTGAGGAGCATATATTTTTGGGTTTTAGAAAATCAGAAGGTATAAACAAAAAAGAAATCAGTGAAAAATTTTCAATTGATTTTGATGAAAAATATGCAAATCAGCTTGATAAATTTATTTCAAACGGTCTTATTCAAAAAACTTTACATGGTTACAAATTGACAAAAACCGGCGTAATGCTTTCTAATTTGGTGCTTTGCGAATTTTTGGACGATTAGTATTAATCTTTTGAAAGTTGCCAAAGAGCAAAAATGAGTCTAAGATTAGATTATGACAAATTTCACCAAAAAACGTTGGTACGACAGCGAACCTTGGACAGCTGAGGTGCTTGAGGTATTGCAAACTCTTACAATTCGCTCGCACTATGAAATTGCGCGCGAAGTAATTAAAGTAATTGATGTTATTAGGGCAAATAACCGCGAGCGCGATGAGATACCCCTGAGCCTCGGTTTAGACAGAGTTCTGGGGCTGTATAAAGAGCAAAATAAAAGAAGATGGTATGATAACTCCATGCCTTTATCGAGAATTTTTAAAACCGCGTCTTGCTTGCCTGATGAAGATTTTCAAAATATTATGCAGGGAATTTCCCTGAGTTTAAGGAATGAAATACAATGAATGAACAAGAACAGATTATTGCAGATATGCAACAAGTTGTAGAGCAAATGTTTAAAGATGATGTTGAGGAAAATCCTGACTCGTTGAATGAATATTTTGACTGCAGTGCTTGCGGCAAAAATGCGCCTCTGGCTGGCTCTGTTCAATATGGCAAATACAGACTTTGTAATTCTTGCGTTCTGCTTGCAGAAACAGGTTTTGCTCTTAAAAAATTTAACAATATCCAAGCACTGATTGATGCTATGGAAGATAAGCGCCTTGAGGAGCTTTGTGACTTTATCAAAAAAGACGAGGCAAAGGGAAACAACTAAAGTGTCTTTGTTAGATCAAAAAGTTTTTTCAAGTCGGAAAATAATTCATAAGCGTCATCAAGTGCAATCATATTATCCCCGTCGCACTTAGCACAGCTTGGGCATGGGTGAATTTCAAAAAATAAAGCCCTTGCGCCTGCCGCAATAGCGCTTTTTGCAAGTAAGGGAACAAATTTCCTTTCACCGCCCGAGCTTTCCCCGCGTCCCCCAGGTAATTGAACGCTGTGAGTAGCGTCAAACACAACAGGATAGCCCATTTCCTGAATAATTTGAATTGAGCGCATATCGACAACTAAATTGTTATAACCAAAACTTGTGCCGCGCTCTGTTATTAAAATTTTATCGTTGTTGCTGTCTAAAACTTTCTTTGCAAGCGAGTCCATCTGATAAGGGGATAAAAACTGTCCTTTTTTGATATTTACAACTTTTCCCGTTTCAGCCGCAGCAACAAGCATATCGGTCTGTCTGCACAAAAAAGCGGGTATCTGCAAAACATCAGCCACGCGTGCAACCTCTTGCGCTTGATAAGGCTCATGAAAATCAGTCACAACAGGCACATTGAACTTTTGTTTTACTTCATTTAACATATCCAAGCCCGCTTTAAGCCCGGGGCCTCTGTAGGAGTTGATTGACGAGCGGTTTGCCTTATCGAAACTTGCTTTAAAAATGTAGTTAATATCAAGCTTATTACATATTTCTTTTAATTTTTGTGCACACAAAAAAAGCATGTCAGAATTTTCTATTACGCAGGGACCTGCAAAAATAGTAAGCTTATTGCCGCCGATTTCAAAATTGTTAAGTTGTACTGTTTTCATAAATTTTATTATATAATATTCATAAAGATTAGGGAATAGAGGATTTTTAAATGGCTGAAACTAAAGAAAAAGAACTCGATGAGATAAAGGCAGGCAAAGATAAAGCCTTAAAACTCGCTTTAGATAAGATTGAAAAAGATTTTGGCAAGGGTTCTATAATGCGTCTTGGCGACAAGTCTACGCTTAATGTGGAATACATCCCTACAGGGGCGCTGGCGCTTGATATAGCACTTGGCATTGGCGGTGTTCCAAAAGGCAGAGTTATAGAAATTTACGGGCCTGAGTCAAGCGGTAAAACAACTTTAGCTCAGCACATTGTCGCAGAATCCCAAAAAAGAGGAGGCATTGCAGCATTCATCGACGCAGAACATGCTCTTGATCCTGAATATGCGAGAAATTTAGGCGTAAATGTGGATGAGCTTTTAATTTCTCAGCCTGATACGGGTGAGCAGGCGCTTGAAATTACAGAGGAGCTTGTGCGCTCGGGTGCAATAGATGTTATTGTCATCGACTCAGTTGCAGCACTTGTGCCTAAGGCTGAAATTGAAAAAGCGATGGATGAGCAGCAAATGGGTCTGCAAGCTCGTTTGATGTCAAAGGCTTTAAGGAAATTAACCGGTATTGTGGGCAAAACAAATACAACGGTTATTTTTATTAACCAATTAAGGCAAAAAATCGGCATTATGTTTGGTAATCCGGAAACAACAACAGGCGGAAATGCCCTTAAATACTATGCTTCTGTTAGACTTGACATAAGAAGGATAGACTCTGTTAAAAACAAAGACGGTGAGGACATCGGTAACAGAGTAAAAGTAAAAGTCGTTAAAAACAAAGTTGCTCCGCCCTTTAGAATTGCCGAATTTGACATAATTTACGGCAAGGGAATTTGTGCCATAGGCAATATTCTGGATGTTGCGGTTAATATGGATATAGTTAAAAAAGCCGGTGCTTGGTTTAGCTATAACGATGAAAAACTGGGTCAGGGCAGAGATAAATCAAAAGAATTTTTGGAAGCAAATCCTGATATTTTAGCAGAAATTGAAACCAAAGTAAGAGAAAAACTTGCAGCGGCAAAAAAAGCTAACCAAAAGACAGAAGAAGAAAATAAGGAAGAATAATGAAGGGCATAATTCTTGCAGGCGGCGCAGGCTCAAGACTCTACCCCGCGTCACTGCCTATATCGAAAATTTTACTGCCGGTTTATGACAAACCGATGATATACTATCCCATAACAACACTGCTTTTAGCAGGAATCAGGGATATTTTAATCATCACAAATGCCCTTGATATCCAAAATTTTGAAAAAGTTTTGGGTACAGGTGAGCAAATCGGTGTTAAATTTTCCTATAGGGTGCAAGATGTGCCAAGAGGCATTGCAGACAGCTTTTTAATTGCCGAGGATTTTATAAACAATGAGCCTTGCGCGCTTATTTTGGGCGATAACATTTTCCATGGGTTCGGATTTTCCTCCATGTTAAAAAAGGTCGGTCAAAAAACGCAAGGCGCAACGGTTTTTGGCTATGCGGTAAATGACCCGCATCGTTTTGGTGTAGTTGAATTTGATGACAACAACAGGGCATTATCAATTGAAGAAAAACCGCAAAACCCGCGCTCTAACTATGCTGTAACAGGGTTATATTTTTACGACAAGAACGTTGTTGAATATGCAAAAACACTAAAACCATCTCAAAGAGGTGAATTAGAGATTACTGATTTGAATAATATTTACCTGAAAAACAGACAGCTTGATGTTGAAATATTGGGCAGGGGTTTTGCTTGGCTTGATACCGGTACTTTTGAAAGTCTTTTGCAAGCAGGAAACTTTATCAAATCAATGGAAGTTAATACAGGCATGAAAATAGCCTGCATTGAAGAAGTCGCCTGGCGGATGGGGTACATTAGCACGCAGGATTTATCGAGCCTCGCGAAAAAATACAATAACGGCTATGGCGAGTACATAGAAAAAATTATTAAAACAAATACAAATAAATTAGATCGCAATGCAGTTGTTTAAATAATTTATTGTCTGTACTTTAATTTCATACAGATACCTTATGAAATTTAGAAAACATACGCTTTTTGATGATAGTGTAAGACTTATTTCAAAACCGTCAGAACAAAAAGGCTCATAGTCGTAAACCACGTAGTTGTTGTATTTCGAGCGCCACTCCTTTTTTTCTATTTTGCAGTGGTATTCTAAAGCTAAATCTTCCAGCCACTCGAGGTAGTCTTTGTTAACATCCCTAAATTCCATAAATACACATTCATCATTTTGTAAACATCTTTTTTCGATTAGCATTGAACACTCCCTTATAAATAATTGTCCTTTCCTCTTTTTTATAAGTCTAGCTGTTTTAATATCTAAAAAAAATAACCGAAGGGGTAATTTAAGGACTAGACTTTTTAGCGGATAAAAAGTAATTATTTTGTAAGGTTATCTAATGCTAATTTAAAAAATCCTTTTACAAGAGAGTACGAAAAAAGTTTTTTCAAAAATTGAAACTTGCCAAGCCCTCTGAATTTTTTGAAGGTTTTAAACAATACTACAATATTTATAATATCCAAACCTACAAGCAAAATGCGCTTGATATTATATTTTTTAATTTTTACAATAATTGCTGCAACTTTGTTAAATTTTACAATAAGTTTTCTAAAATCATGCATGCCTATTTTTACTACCTTGCCTAAAAGCACTATTTCAGAATTTATTTGAATAACTTTTTTGTTAAACTCTGAAATTTTGAGTCCAATCTGCAATGCGACAATGATTTCAAGTATAATTGTAAAGATGTATATATATTGCTCCATTTGTGTATTATAATTGAACTGTAGTAAAAATTCCATACACACAGCGGGCGATTTTAAAATATGAACTTTAAACAAGCACTTGACTATACAAATAAATTTTATAGACTTTTGAGAAAAATGAATACTCAGGGCACATCATTGCCGGGGAAGTATTTAAGGAAATTTTATCCGAATTTTTTAAAGGAATCGCAAAATTATGTGACTTCTTACAAATTTGCAATAACGGGTACTAACGGAAAAACCACAACAGCAGGACTTTTGGCTCAAATTTTAAAAGAAGCTCAAAAAAGCGTTATACATAACGAACTGGGCGCAAACATGCCAAACGGTATTGCAACTGCTATTGCGCTTGGGTTATACAATAATTTTAAAGAAAAAGGCGAGGAGTCAAGCGTAGACAACCTTGTAATAGAGTCTGACGAGGCTTATTTAAGGGAAGTTTTTGAAAACATTATATTTGATTATCTTTTAGTTACAAATCTTTTTCGCGATCAACTTGACAGATATGGCGAGCTTGATATAACAAAAAAGAAAATTCAAGAAGGTATCAGAATAAATCCTGACTTAAAAATTATTCTAAATGCAGATGACCCGGGGCTTTATGAAATTGAAAAAAATATAAAAAATGACATGCTTTTGCCAAAAAAGAAAAGAAAAGTTTTGTATTTTGGCTTTGAGGATGTTGAGTTTTGTGATTTTGATGCACAATCAAACAGTCCCTCTGAGGTAATTTACTGTCCTGTATGCAAAAAACCGCTTAAATATACAAAAAGATTTTACTCTCAGCTTGGACTTTGGAGTTGTGCTTGTCGTACAAAAAGACCAAGACCTGATGTTTGTGCCAACGTTAAAGTGTTTAAAAATTATTCTATACTTAATGTCCGCTACGAGGGCAAAAGTATTATGTATAAATTAAATCTTTCGGGTTTATATAATGCCTACAATGCTCTTGGTGCAATTGCATGTGCTTATATGGCGCAAATTGACAGAAAAATAATTGCTGCCGCACTTGATAATTACAAGCCTGTTTTTGGAAGGTCGCAAAGAGAAGTTATACAAGGGAAAGAGCTGAAAGTTCACCTTATAAAAAATCCGACAGGTGCATGCGAGGTTTTAAGGAGCTTAAAAAATTCAAAAAATACAAAATTAATGATTGCAATAAATGACAAATATGCAGATGGCAGAGATGTTTCTTGGCTTTGGGATGTTGATTTTGAAATATTGCAAAAGTTTGATAATAAAATATATGTTACAGGTACGCGAGCTGACGATATGGCACTAAGGCTTAAATATGCAGGTGTGAACTTGAGTCATCTTGTTATTGAAAATGACATTAAAAAGACTTTTAACTTTGCGCTAAAATCTGTTGAACCTGATGAGAAGCTTGTTATTTTGCCGACATATACAGCTTTGCTAAAACTGGATAAAATTATTAAAAGCAAGCTCTAAATTTGTCCTAAAATTTTCAGTTCAAATTCGCTTGAAATTTCTTCAGGACAAATTACTGTAATATCGGTGTAGATTTGCGATATTAAAACAAACAAAAGTTGCCTGTAGTGTTGTGGTGCAACAAGTACTACTTTTTGTTCATTTGAGAATATGTTTTTTAATTCTTTTTTAAATTTAGAAAACTTTGTGCCGTCTATTTTTACAACTCCGTCAGATTCTTCATAAGATTCATTTTGCAGCATTTGTATAATTTCTTCAGATACTTCATATCCAAAAATTTGTTTATCTTCATTGGCACAGCTCCAACTAATTTGGTGGCAAAGTGCCGTTCTGAGCTTTTCCAACAAATCGGTTTTTGTTGAATCATCCGAGAAGTCGTTTATTTTTTCAAAAATAAACACAACGTCTTTTACGCTTACTCTTTCGCGAATTAAGCTGCAAAAAATGTATTTTAACTCAGAAACAGAGATAAAATCACCCAATATTGAATCAATTAAAAATGAATTATGTTCAGATACAAGTTCTATATAGCGGTTCATGTCATTGTAGCTGAAAATCTCGTTTACATGAGTTATGGCATAATGTTTAAGATATTCTACAACGTATTCGCAAGGTGTTATTCCTTTTGCCCAAAAGTCCTTGCAGGCATTTTCCTCTATCCAAACAACTTTTCTGTTTGTAAGCGGGTCTTTTGTTTTTATTGAATTTTTCGGGTATTTTTCAAGATTTAATTCATCTTCAAAAAACATTACATGTCCTAAATAAGCCTTAGAGCTTGCAACAGGAACTGCATGTATTGATATTGTAAAAGCATTTTCTTCAAGCTCGGGATTTTCAACAAATTGAACTTTTGGGATAATATAGCCAAGCTCCGAAGTGAGTTCCTGACGAGCTTTTATTGTTTGAGCAAGCAGGTTTTGTTCACTTTGCCCGTTGTTTAAAAGATAAAGCTCCTCGCTTAAATTAATTGAAAGACGTTCTACCCCAAGGTTTTGAACCATTTTAGAAGGTGAGAGCAAACTTTTGAGTTGTTTTTTTAAATTGTTGAGTTTATCGATTTCTTTTGAAATTTCTTCATTTAAAAATTCGCGCTCATCATCCTTTGCACTCTCTAAAAATTTCTTTATTTCTTCAATTTTTGCGCGCCTTTCGCGAATTTTCTTTTGAATATTTAAACACAATTCATAAGGCTGCTCTTTCGAATAGAGCATTTTTTCCATCTGAGTTTTAAAACCTAAAATGTCTTCAAACTCTGCCTCGTCATAGAAATTTTCGACTTCTCTAACGAAAATGCAATTATAGACAAGCTTAGAGCCGTTATCAGCCTCGTAGATAGAATATAAATCCCAGCCTTCTTTTGTCATGGAATTAAGAGTATTTTCTAATAGCGTGACTTCGTCACAAGGGCAAACTTTTATGGTAAATTCCTGACGCGTAGGTTTAAACATATACTTATTTTAACACAAAAATTAAGCTTTTTGTTTATTGTCAGCTTTATTTTTTGATATTCTGTTTACAACAAAGTCAACCGCGCCACCTGCTACAAATCCTGCCATAGCACATATTAGCGCGGAAAACGTGGCAAATGAGGCTTTTCTTATGCTTTTATAATATTTTGAATGATTTTTTACAGCATCTTGAGTTGATTTAGTTAGCTTTTTAAGAAACTCGTCAGAGCGCATTGTTTTTCTGGCAGAGTATATGCCGTATGCTCCTGCTGCACTTGCAAGTGTTATTCTTCCTACTCTTGAAACTGTGTATTTGTTTCCCTTTGGCGTTGTCGCCTGAGTGCTTATAACTCTCATATTCTTCCTTTTATTCTCTAAATATATTATAAAATACTTTTTTATTGAAAATCGGCATGTATATTATTCTTATATAAATATTGTAATAATATTTAATAGTGGAAAAATCACACTTATTTGTGTTATTATTTTATAGCCACGCTTCACGGGGTGTTGCAAGCCCTCGACCGAAAGCTTATGTCGGGTGCAAAGCCTGCTATGAGGCATAGCGAATGTAAATTGAAAGTCGAAATATTGTTGATAACCTAGATGTTTGCGGCGATTATGCAGCGAACCGTGTCAGGATGGAAACATAGCAGCACTAAGTTGACGTTAACGGGTGTGAGCATTTAGGGGGTAGATGTTTTGTATCGTAGGTTTATATTTTCTGTGACGATAGGCAGGGCGTGGCTTTTATCTTTTGTTTTCTTCTTCGCACTGTTTTGAAAATACGCAAGTTTTTAAGACGTCTGTGTATTTTTTATCTAAATGTGCCCAATCAAAAAGCACTATGCCTTGAAGGTTTTGGTTTCTTATTATATGAATTTGTTTCAATAAATCTTCGCTCTCGCCTTCCATAAAACCAACAAATAATCCCGGGTAGATTTTTGTCTTGGACGACGTTTTTCTTTTCATTTCTTCCAACATGGAATTTGCAAGGTTGTAGTCTGCAGTTAAAATCAGGGGTGTTAAGGCATCTACATAGCCGTAAGAACTCCACCTTTGCCAGTTTTGTTGTTTTGTTTCAAGACTTGATTTGTAATCAGGGAAAACAACTGTGCTAAGCATAACTCCGCGGTCTTTTATTGCGTCTTTAACGCTTGCAACATATCTTGAAATTCTCTCTTGCCTGTAGTTGTCCCATTTGTTCCACATAGCGGCATTTGAGTTTATTTTTATCGGGTCAACACCGTATATTTTTTTGAATTCTTCTCTTGCATATGGTGTATAACCCCAGTTTGAAGCTTCATAGTTCGATGATGAAGATTTAGCACTCAGGGGGTACCTTACATAATCAAGATTTACACCGTCTATGTCGTATTTTGCACAAATCTCAAGGATTAATTTAACTAAAAAGTCTACAACTTCAGGATTTGCAGGGTCGATAAAATATCCGCGATGTTCGCTCATATGCGCAACAGGCTGATTTGATTCGCTGTTTGCTTTGTTTCTGTTGCCCCAAGCAGGTTTTATTGCAAGAATATTATAAGCATCCTCCTGCGGGAGATTGTTGCCTATATAAAATGATTCAAACCAAATATGCAGTTTCATATTACGTTTGTGCGCGCCGCGAATCCAAGCAGAAAGCGGGTCGTAGCCTCTAAAATTTTTGTTTTGACCTTCAAATCCGTAACTTTTCATAACTTCTGAGGGGAAAATAGTTTTGCCATGGAAGTATGTTTCTAAAAATATAGTATTTATGCCCAACTGAGCCATCTCGTCCAATGTATGCTCAACTTCCGATTCGCTTTTTTGAACAGGGCGAACCCATACACCTTTAAGCTCGTCTTTCAAGTATGGCAGAGTGTAGCTTAGTGCAATTTGAGAAGATGTAATGGAATTTTTTGCGCTTTGAAGCGCTGAATTGGAATTTGATGAACAAGAGCGTTTAAGCTCTTTTTTTGCTTTTTTTAAATATTCTTTAACTTTTTTATCATCACGATTTTTATACTGTTTTTTTGTTTTTTCAAGTATTTGCTCTACTTCATTAATTTTTACTTTTGCGTAATATCTGTAGCTGCTTATTGTTGTAAAGGAATGTAGTATACAGTTTTTTTCATCAATTCTTACTTTTGTACCGACCTTTAAATTTTCGCCAATCCACTTGCTTGCACTGCCATGCCCGCTTATAACAAAACCGTCATGCGGGATTATGGAGTCCGCACCTGTTAAGCGCACAACAGTGTCCCCTACAACAACCGCCTCTTTGCCGAATTCATTTGTAAGAGTTCTTCTTCCGTATTCTCTTTTATAAATTACAAGCTGGTTGGGACCGCGATTTCCTGGGAAAGATATGCCAAGTTTGTTTACGCGATTGCTTGGATAAATTGCATCAATTTTTCTTGATGATTTGGATATTATTCTGTCTTTTTTTGAAAGTTTTCCGTATTCAACGCCTGATTCGCTTTCACTGTCAAGTTTTAGCGTATTTGTATCTGAAATCTCAAGAAGCGCATCTTTTTTTGCGGCATACGCAGGTATGTTTAAAAGTAACACTAAAAATAATACTATCGCAAAAATTTTTTTCATTTCTTTTTAATTCTACACAAAAATTTTACATAGTGCAAAAAATAATATATAATGGTTTACAAAAGGAGTTAAATAAATATGGCAAATGACAACAACGAAACCATGCCCGTAGAGGTTTGCATACTTACAAAAGATCACGACATAAAAGGAACGGTTCACGTTTCAAAGTTAACCAAGGCAAACCGAGAATTAACAGAACTTTTAAATGATAAAGAAAGACGTTTCCTTGCTGTTACAAATGCCGAAATTATGGGAAAAAACTCCTCTAATACCCCAAGAAGATACGACTTTTTAGAAATCCATATGGATGCAATTGTAATAATTCACCCTGCAGCTCAGGTACTTTTTAAAGAAACATCAAAGGCTCAGGAAGATATTGCAAGATTTAGAGAATTAAGAAATAAACTTTCACAAACAAAACCGTTTTAGTGAGCTTTTAGTTTAAAAATATTTGCGCAAAACTTTTCTTTTTTAGGTTTTGTACTTCTGCCAAAAGAAATATAAACCCATAGAGAGGAATGCTATGCAAATATCACAAGTTAGACCTTATAGCACCCAAAATATAGTGTTTGGTGCTTCATCACCTATAAATAAAATAAGTGCAAAAGTAAATGGTGCAGATACAAGAGTAGTTTCAAAATCTGAAGGTACAAACAGTATTAACGGATTGTTTTCAAGCGCAATTTTTGTATTAAATAATTACGCCGTTGTCGATTTATTTGTAAAATCCTGTGCTATTGATGCAAATAGGTTTCATAGCGAGGCTTTAAAAAAATATCCCGAGCTTGAAGAAGCTTTTGACAAAGGTAGCAAAAAAGCACAAGACGGTACTTTGTTAAGAAAAGTGCAATATGGCAGGTTTGGTTATGCCAGTGTAAGAGATTATTCTTCAAACGGGGTTGAAAAGCGACGTATTAATATTTTAAATTGCCAACCTATTGAGTGTTTTGAAGACCCGACATTAGGCAAAGACTTTGTGAAATGGGACAAATCCTACGGCTATAATAACGCAAAGCCCTATACTTATAAAGAAGGTTATGTAGAACATCTCGACGGTACAAGCAGTTTTGACAAGGCTTTTTATTTTGATGGAGGCAGTTGTAGTGTGGTTAGCACAGGCAGCAGAAATTTGCCTAACGGTGAAAAGTTGGAATATTGTGAAAATATAGTTTTTAGTGATGATAAACCGGCAAAATATGAAAAAATTTATTTCAGATCTTCAAGCAAACAAGTACAGGAAAGAACAACTGTTATATATGAAAACGGACTGCCGAAAACGTTTTCAATGTCACAAAACGGTTTTGTAAGAGAAATAACCTTTGAAAACGGTTTGCCTGCAAAGTACACATCTAAACAAAATTCTCTTTATGGCTGTCGTGCAGAGCTATCATTATCTTTGCCTAATATGCCGCTTGAGAGTGCAATAAAAGAACTGGAAAAAGAGCAGGCTAAAATTGAAGACGGTTGTAAATTATACGGTCAAAACAGTTACTTTGATTTTTTGTTATAGTAAACACTTTATTTTGATAAATGCCAAACTTAAAGTTTGGCATTTATTTTAATCAACATTTTTATCTCTTACTTCAAATGTTATTTCCCAGCCATCGTCCTGTGGTTCTGTTGTACTTTTATTTTCCGTATTTTTTTGTTCAGGTTCTTTTTTCCCAATAAACTCTGCATCTTGTTTTGCTTTTGTGTCATAGTCGTTTATTGTGGAAATTTTTGGCTCTACATATACTTTTTCTTGCCCTTGTGCTTGTTCTTCTTTTTTAGCTGCAACTGTTGTTACAAGTTCTTTTTTATTTTGAGGTTCATTTTCATTGGTTGTCTTAGCGTCAAGCGGAAGCCAAAAACCAAAAGTCGAGCCTTCGCCTACTTTTGAGTGTACAAAAACTTTCCCGTTGTGGTGTTTTTCAATTGCTATTTTTACAAGGTGCAGTCCAAGTCCTGTACCTTTTATTGTATGGGTTGCATTTTCAATTCTGAAAAATCTGTCAAATATTTTTTCCTGATATTCAGGCGCTATACCCATACCCATATCTTCTACCGTTACTTCAAGGTATTTTGGGTCTTTTGCAATTTCTGCGCGGATTTTAACACGTGAATTATCCGGAGAATATTTAATTGCATTTGTTATTAAATTTGAAAGTACGCGCTCTATACTTTGTTCATTAAAGGCAACTTCGGGCAAATCAGGCTCTTTTATAACGCTGAAAGTGATGTTTTTTTCATCTGCCAAGATTTTATGATTTTCAATTGAGCGCTCAATTACAGGCATGATACTTTGTTTGGTTTTTTCAAGTTCTACATCGTTTTGCAATTTTGAAAAGTCTAAAATGTCGTTAACCATTTTATTAAGGCGCATAACTTCCTGATTAATCGTGCCTATAAATTCTTTTTGTTCGTCGTAGTTAAAGTCTTTACCGTATTGATAGAGAGTATCGGCATAGCTGGTTAAAATTGTGACAGGTGTTCTTAATTCATGGGATACATTTGAAATAAAGTCGTTTTTAAGTTTATCGACCTCTGCCTCTTTTGTTATGTCAATAAGAATTATAATGTAGCCCATATAATCATGAACTTTTGAATACATAGGCGAAATTAATGTTTTTATAATTCTTTTGTCTACTTCAATGTTAAATTCAAGAGGTTTTTTCTCCATCACATCAAGCGGGGTGTCTTTAAAAATGCTGATTTTTTCTCTAAAACATAATTCCCCGTTTGTATCACAATAATTTTGAATAGATGTGCCAACCAAATCTGCAGGCATAACGGATAATATTTTTTGTGCGGCAGGGTTAATCATTGAAACTTTATCGTAATTATCACAAACAACAACCCCGTTTGCAATACTCATAAGCACTGCTTCAAGCTTGTTGCGCTCAAGTGTTAATTGATCGACATTTTGTTCTTCATAGTTGTGGAGCCTTTTTGACATGTCGTTAAATGCGCTAAAGAGTTCTTTTATTTCTCCCGAGGCTTGTTTATAATCGAGCACCGTACCGAATTTTCCGCTTGAAATTTCTTTTACGCCATGGTGCAGGAGAGTTAATTCCCGCGTTATTAAAAAGGTATTTACTAAAATTACCGCAGTAAAGATTACCCAAACAAGAGTAAAGACAACAAGCATAGAGTTTTTTGTAGTACGGGCTACAATGCTTGCCATATCAGCACTCAGACCAATTTCAACCACTCCCACAATTCTGCCGAAAGAATCCGTCATAGGAGAGCTTATGTTGATTTTGGTGTCTTGCGCTCGTCTGTTGTAGGCATCTGCTGTTGTGTAGATTATTTTGCCTTTTGAATCTTTAAAAGTTATAAAAGAAATATCTTCGTTGCTTGTAAGGATTGAGTTTGCATGAGTCCTTAAAAGGTTGTATTTATACTCTTGAGGAGCGTCTTTTGTAAGCTCATAGCTTTGTATAGCAAGTGTTTTGGTTAAAATTTGCCCAAAACTGCCGTAAGAGTCATATAATTTTTGTTGAATTTTGCTTATTGCAAAAACTGCCACCCCAACAATGAGAATTGTCGAAATAAGCAACCCCGTAATTATTAATTTTTTCTGTGCAGTTAAATCAAATTTGATTTTTTTCATCTCACCGACATTATATCATAACAATGTTGTGTTATAATCCTTTTATGCAGAAAAAAATTGTTTCAACAAATAAAAAAGCATATCATGATTTTTTGATTTTTGATAAATTCACCGCAGGGCTTGTTTTGACGGGGACTGAGATAAAATCAATCAGAAAAGGTTCAATAAATTTAAAAGACAGTTTTGTAAAAATTGAAGACGGTGAGGCATTTTTGTACAACGCCCACATTAGCGCTTACGAGCAGGGAAATCGCTTTAACCATGAAGAAAAGCGTGTGAGAAAACTGCTTTTAAATAAAAAAGAAATTTTAAAAATGTTGGGAAAAATAAAACAGGAAAATTACACCGTTGTTCCCCTTGAACTGTTCTTTTGCGGCAGATGGGCAAAGCTTGAAATAGCGCTTGCAAAAGGTAAAAAGCTCTATGACAAAAGAGAAGCCTTAAAGAAAAAGGATATTGAAAGAAATATTGCGAAAAATATTAACCGCTAGAATCTAGGGTGTAGTATTTTCTGAGTTTGGAAATGCTACATTTGCAACATTATCTACGTAAGGAAGTACAACTCCTGCACCTGTTTTTGAGTTAAATCCTACATAAAATATATCGCTGAGTTCAACTTTATTCCATGACATAGAGTCAAAAAGATCGTCCTCGTCGTCGTAGTCTGCTCTTTCCCAATCAGATTGTGCTGCACTAAGTTTTGTAGGGGAAGCGTTATTATTAACATCAACATAATATTCGTTTACGTTTATTATGTGATATGCAAAGCCGTCGTTTGTTATTAAAATTGTATGACCGTCCGAACCTGTGTCCGTTTTTACAATGTTTAATGTTTTCTCGAGTGTATTATAAAATTTTTCTTTTTGAGCGTCGCTAGAGTCTGTATAATCTTGAATAGACAGACCGTATTGCAAACTGAGAGTTTGTATTGCAGCTGACAGTTCCGAGAAAGCTTTTTTGCCGGCTGTTTTATACTCATGTTGTCTGAATTTTGCTATAACCACAGGAATGGTAAGTGCTGCAACTATACCGATTATTGCAAGTGTAACTAACACTTCTGCAAGTGTAAAAGCTCTTTTGGAATTAACCTTTTTCATATTCTATCCTTTTCGTATAATAAGTCAAGTATATACTATTTTTTATTTTAGGTCAATTTTTTAAATGTATCTTTTGGACGAGCAGAGTTTGATTCTACAATTTCGTAGTACTCATTCTTGTTAAAATCAATACCCCACTTTTTTGTATTTAATTTTATTTTCTTCTTTTTCTTTTCTTTATTCATTACATTTCAAGTTCTAAACGCATAGAAGTATTTGTTACTTTTATAAGTAGTTTAAATTTATCAATTTTAACAATGAAAAATGTTTTATCAATCTGTTTTTCCGAAATTCTATATTTTATATCGTAGTTTGAAATAAATTCCCTAAATTGATAGAGTAAAAATACATCATCATGGATGTAGCCAAAAAGGGCTTTTACGCCTCGGGTTTCTATTATCATAAAACCGCGCATTGGAGCTATTTCAACAGATGAAATAACTTGAGGTTCTTCGTATTGTTCATCTTCCTTTACAGGCTCGGGTGCTTTTTGCTGTTCGTTTTGTTCCATTAAGTCTTTAAATTCATCTTTAAATGCTTGCGCCTCTTGCTCGGCTTTGTTTGATAATTCTTCTTCCAGTCCTGTTTTATATGTTTCGTTTATTTCCTTTGTAAGATTTTCAATACTTGATTTTTTTTCATTTTCAGATGGTTGCTCGCAGTTCATGGTCTTTGATGTTCCTTTTTTCTTACTTTTACTTATGGCAATAAGCAAAATAATTCCTATTAGTGCTATTGCAAGTGTTATAAAAAGAGTAAAATTGTCACAAATTACATAATAATATGGTTTAAAAAATGAAAGTTTATTTTTTATAATTTTAGTATATGATTTTTGGTTTATTTTTTCTGAAATTTCAGGTATTTTTTCTATGTCCTGTGGGTTTACGATATCTTGCGTGACAACATTTTCAGTGTTTATATCTTGCGGAGCCTTATTGATATCGGACTCCGTTTGTGACTTTTTTTCTTCACTACTGCCTTGCCCTTGTTTTCTATAGTACGCTTGAGCTGCTTCTTGTGAAACTTGAAGGTTGTTAGAGTTAGTTTTAGAGGTTTCTTGTGTATTTTGTTGCGCCTCTTGTTGTGCTTTCAGTTGAGCTTGTCTTTGCGCCTCTTGCTGCGCTTTTAGTTGCGCTTGACGTTGCGCCTCAGCTTTTTGTGCAGCCTCACGAGCCTGTTGAGCCTTAATTTGAGCTTGACGTTGCGCCTCTTGCTGTGCTTTCAGTTGAGCTTGTCTTTGCGCCTCAGCTTTTTGTGCAGCCTCACGAGCTTGCTGCGCTTTTAGTTGCGCTTGTCTTTGCGCTTCCTGCTGCGCTTTCAACTGTGCCTCTTTTTGTGCTTGAGCGCGTGCCTGTGCCTGTCTTTGTGCCTCTTGCTGAGCCTTTAGTTGCGCTTGACGTTGTGCCTCTTGCTGTGCTTTCAGTTGAGCTTGTCTTTGAGCCTCAGCTTTTTGTGCAGCCTCACGAGCTTGCTGCGCTTTCAGTTGAGCTTGTCTTTGCGCTTCCTGCTGCGCCTTAATTTGCGCTTGACGTTGTGCTTGTTCATTTGATGTTTGGTTTTTATTAAAAGCACTGTCAAGCTTTGCAAGGTCTTTTGCATTAATGCTTGGTGCTACTGATTTTGTTGAGCTGTTTAGTTGTGTTTTAATGTTCAACGGTTTTGATGTATAAATGCTGATTTTTGTGTAACCGTTGTTTAAGTCTTGTCCGGCATAGGGGAAAAGTTTAACCTCTGTGCTTTTTATGTCACCAAAAGGTGCAACAGAGCCCACCGAGTGGAAAGTTTCGGGTAATAGAATGTAATAGCTTGTATTTGTCTTTTTAATTACTTTGATAGGTTCGCCGTAAGGTTTTTGTGTAAATAGTCTGATATTGTAGCTGTCATTGCCTGTTTTAACATAATCAACTTTTAAAAGACTGTTTTTAAAGTCGCTTTCAATTGCAAAAGCGCACAAGTTCAGTGTTACTATCCCCAATAATATTAAAAGAAATTTTTTCATCCAATTAACCCTTTTGCTGCCATGTTGCAGGTGTTATTAAAATTCAATTTTATATTATAATATTTTTGATGTTGTAATTATACAATGAATAAATTTTTGTGGCAAAGAAAGGTGTACAATGGAAGAAAATAAAGTTGGTTTTGTTGCAATTATTGCGCGTCCGAATGTAGGCAAATCAACCCTTTTAAACAGGCTTATAGGTCAAAAAATTGCAATTACAACACCTGTTGCCCAAACGACAAGAAAAAACATAAAAGGAATTTATTCGGATAATGATTCGCAAATTATTTTCATTGATACCCCGGGGATTCACAAACCTCTAAACAAGCTTGGAGAGGCGCTATCGGAGCAGTCAAAAAGTGTTTTGGGCGATGTTGATTTAATCTTGTTTCTTGTTGATGCCAAAGATGAAGCAGGCAGAGGGGATAAATGGATTGTTGAGAATTATTTAAAAGATGTAAAGACACCTGTTTTGCTTGTGTTAAATAAAGTTGACCTGATAAAAGACCTTGCAAAGCGAGAACTTAATACTTACAGTTACAAGTCACTGTTTGAAAAGCCCTTGGATACTGTAAAAGTCAGTGCAAAAACAGGCAGAAATATTGATGATTTGATTGAAAAAATAAAAAGTTATTTGCCTTTTGGTCAAAAATTGTATGATGAAGATGAAGTGACCGATCAAAATATGCGTGAAATTACCTCAGAAATCATAAGAGAGAAAATAATTTTTGCAACAAAAGACGAAATTCCGCACAGTGTGGCTGTTTTAATTGAAAATTATACAGAGGAAGAAAACATAGACAAAATCAGTGCACAAATTATTGTTTCAAATGAAAGCCAAAAAAAGATTTTAATAGGCAAAGGCGGCTCTATGATTAAAAAAATCGGTACAAATGCAAGAGTTGAGCTGGAGAAAATCACAGAAAAAAAAGTTTTCCTTGAACTTTTTGTAAAGGTTGTAAAAAACTGGCAAAAAGACGACAATTTTATTAAATCCTTAGGGCTAGAAGTCAAGTAATTTTTTTTCAGGCAATTTTTTTGAGCAAAAATACTTTATTAATATATAAAAGGTATATATCATCATGGAAAAAGACAAACTTACATTTATTGAAGAAAAAAAACTTGAAAAAGAGCTTGAAAAGAAAGAATCTTTTACCCCTTCAAATGCCGCAAGCGACCCTATAAAAGAGCGTTTTGCAAAGTATCGTCTTGACAAAAAACAAATTAAGCCTGATGATTTAATTTAGTATGCAATATATTAAAAACAGCGTGTTTTTGTACCTTACGCCCCGCCAGCGTTCGCAGTTGGTGAGCTTTTTAAGGTCTTTTGTAAAAAAACATCAAAAGTTGAGCGAAAATGAACTTACGGATAAATTCATTGAGGAGGAAAACTACTACAGTGAGGTTGGTTCGCCTCATTTTGAATTTGCGCTTGAAAATTTTTCAAACGAGGAATTTTTGCGTGATTTGAAAAAATTCTTTTCTTATATTTTTTGGGAACTCGAGCAAAAAGAGGCGCAAAAACCGCTTATTGAGCGCCAAAAGGCTATTCAAAAAGAGGCAAGGAAACGCGCAAACGATTATAAAATGTCAAAATTAAAACCTACAAAAAAACAATTGTGGTACTATGAAAAAGTCTGCAAAGCGCACAATGTAGCCCAAAAACCTCTCGAGGGTGCAACGAGGCTTGATTTAAGAAATTGGATTATGGATATAATTGAGCCTGAGGAAGAAAGTGATGATTAGTGAAATTGTTAAGATTTTAAAAGATGCAAATATCGACGAGCCTCAAGCCAAAGCAAAAATTATTCTTCGTGAGCTTGCAAACCTGAGCGCCGAGGACATTTTTTTAGGGAAAGAAATAAAAAATAAGGCTGAAGTGCTTGATTTTGCTGAAAAATTAGCCAAAACAGGGGCGCCTTTGCAACACCTTTTGGGCTATTGGTATTTTATGGGCGAGAAATTTATTGTAACCCCTGATACTCTTATCCCGCGCGAAGAAACAGAATTTTTGGTTAAATGCGCGCTGGATAAAGCGGGCAAAATTAAAAAAGAAACTGTACAAATACTGGATATTGGTACAGGCAGCGGCTGTATAGCTTGTATGATAGCAAAAAATGCTCCGCAGACTGAGGTTTTGGGGGTTGATATATCCCTAAATGCGCTTCAGGTGGCGCTTGAGAACGTACAAAAGCTTGATTTGATTAAAAAAGTTGTTTTTCGAAAGTCGGATATTTTCTCTGCTCTAAGAGAGGGCGAAAAGTTTGACATAATTGTGTCTAACCCGCCGTATATAAGTGAGGATGATTATAATAATTTAGATAAGGTTGTAAAAGACTTTGAGCCAAAAAGCGCGCTTTTGGCGGGTGAGAGCGGACTTGAGTTTTATAAAAAAATAATCCGCGGCGCAAAAAAATATTTGAACAAGGGCGGATATTTGATTTTTGAATGCGGGCATAATCAGGCAGATGAAATTTGTAAGCTGTTTGAAAAACATAATTTTACCCTAAGCGACATAATTTGCGATATGGCAGGTATTAAGCGAGTTGTGTGTGCAAATTAGTTTAGTATATATTTGTTTATAAGGTTTCCGAGATATACACTTCTTTTGTCGGCACCATTTTTATTTAAATGGCTTTCGCCGTCCAAAAAATCCTCTTTTTCCATAAACGAGTCCTCGGCTTTGCCGATAAAATTAATATTGTTATCAATAAATAAGTTTTTATAGTTTTCATAATACTCTTTTGCTTCTTGGCTTCCCCTGTCTTTATAAGGGAAAATCATCGGGTATGTCACATATACCTCTATATCGTTGTCTTTGCACCATTTTACAAAATTAATGAAATTTTTTGACAACTTTAGTTTTTTGTATTTTTTAAAATAAAAATTCTCTATTTTATTTATATCTTCAGTCTTTTGTGCATTATGAACTATAACATCACCTTTTGCATTCCAATATTTATGGTCATACATTTTATCCCACTTATTTTGCGGTATTCTGTTTTCCAATTTTTCAATCTGTTCATTCTTCTTTTTGACACTGAAACTTTTAGGCATATTTGTAAGGAAATAATTAATGTATTTTAACTTGGTCATAAAATCAAAACTGCGATACGCATCTTTGTCATTTGCTATTACATAGTTAGCTTTTAAGTCGCTTAATGAATTATATTCAATACATGTACCAAATTCTGCAGGAACAACTACTATATTACCTTTTTTTAAATTTTTTTGCGCCCAGATGAAAAGGTAATCCGTAAGCCCCGCGTGTGTCCCAAGATTTATTATATTTTTCCCCGTAATATTTTCGATTATATAAGAATTGGTACCGAATAATACACTGCTGCCGGCGATTAGTACTATTGTATTTTCGCCTTTGTTCAGTTTTGCACTTATTTTTTCTTTTTTCCTTAGCCATACAAAAATTGCAAGTTCATCCTGCTTATAATAAAGTCCATCAACATTTTTTATGCAATAATCGCCAATAATAAATAAAAAACTCGTGAGAATTGCAGTAAGTAAGATTGTTGTTAAAAAAAAGATTTTATATTTTTTCATTTTATTTTCCTAAAAGTTAAAGTATAGAAATGGTGAAGTATATGACGAATCACACAAAATTACAAGCGTAACTGACAGAATAACGGCACAAGATAGTACATAGAGAATATTAGGCTTTAGCGTCTTTGCATCGGGTCTAATTTTTCCTATAAATATTATAAACGTTAAAATTATAAGTAAAATTGCACTCAACAAGCTCCAGTCATGGAAAAAGCCGTCATTTACATCAAAATATATTAAAAATTTGTTGATTTTTGGAATATAAAAACCGTTTAGTCCAAACATTGCCTTCAAAATGTCTGTTGCACTGCTCATATTCGGGGCTCTGAAAAATACCCAGGCAATATTTATAAATCCAAAAGTTATAATCCAGCTTAAAAAGTTCGGCAGGATAATTTTAGTGTTTTTCCACAGTCTGTTTATACAAAGGGCTAAACCGTGTATTATTCCCCATATTATAAACATCCAGCTTGCGCCGTGCCATAAGCCGCATATGCTGAAAACAATCATAATATTCAAATATGTGCGCCACTGTGTTTTATTTCTGCTGCCGCCCAGCGGAAAATACAGGTAATCTCTGAGAAAACATGAAAGCGTTATATGCCATTTGCGCCAAAATTCCTGAATTGATGTTGATGAGTACGGATTATTAAAGTTATCGGGCAGTTTTATGTTAAACATTTTTCCAAGCCCGACAGCCATGTCACTATATCCCGAAAAGTCGTAATAAATTTGAAACGTGTAACTCAGCGCTACCAGCCAGCCTTCAACACATGTGAGGATTTGCGGGTTTGAGTAGCCTGCATTTACTAACTTAGAGAGCGAGTCTGCAATTACAATTTTTTTGAATAATCCTACACAAAAAAGATAAAG
>DVJQ01000066.1 GCA_018716625.1 Candidatus Galligastranaerophilus intestinavium
TGTGCCTTCAATATCAAAATCATAATAAAAACCGTTTTCAATTGCCGGCCCTATTGCAAGCTTTGCATTAGGGAAAAGATTTTGTACGGCTTGTGCCATAATGTGTGATGCTGAGTGCCTTAGGGTTTGCAGTTTTTCGTTTTTTTCCATAACTTCCTCGTAATTAACAGTATTTGTTAATTATTCTAGCACTAACGCACCATAATATAAAGAAAAATTTAAAACCCCGATACTCAATTGTATCGGGGCTATACTCCTTTATCCATTTGTCGTGTTTTAAATGTTTATGCGCGTTTTGTCATTTTAAAATTCATAACAGCTTTATTGTTTGTTGCTATTAATTCCATTGAGCTCCAGAAGTCGCTTGGAGATAGTGTCGACTTTGCTTCTAAATTTACCGTAACTTTTTCTTGATATAATTGTGCCAATTTTGCGTCCAAATCATTTACTGCTGTCATCATAATAGTTTTGTCTTCTTTCTCTTGTTTCCTGTCTGCATATATATAAAGTATATACAAAGTATACAATTTACCTTTTTTTAAAATAATGTTACAAACATTTACAAAAAAACTTTGTTTGTGCTAAAATCCTTACACGACAGCATTTTATTTGGAGAGGATATGAAAAAATACAGAATTGGCGTTGATATCGGCGGTACGAATATAAAAATAGCTCTTGTTGATATGCAGGGCAAAATTGTTTACTCAAATACTACCCCTACGCGCGCAGATATGGGCTTTGAATATACAATTGCAAACATAAAACAGGCAATATCGGATCTTATGAAAGAAACAAATTCCGATAGCTCAACAATTGAGGCAATCGGTTTCGGTTTCCCGGGGCAAGTTGATTATCAGGAAGGAATTGTGCGCTTGCTTACAAATATGCCCGGCTGGGTTGAGATACCGTTTGCAAAGATTATTCAAGATGAGTTTAAAATACCTGTAAAATTAGATAACGATGTAAGAGTCGCAACTTTAGGCGAGCTTAAATACGGCGCAGGAAAAGGTTGTCAGAATCTTGTCTGCATAACTGTAGGCACAGGTATCGGTTCGGGACTTGTACTCAACGGCAAGCTTGTTCGCGGTGCAAAAAATGCTGCCGGTGAAATAGGCCACATTAAAATGACTATGGGTGAGGGACCTTTGTGCGGTTGCGGCGATTTCGGCTGTTTTGAAGCTTACGCTTCAGGCCCTGCAATTGTTGCAATGGCAAGAGATTATATAAGAGGCGGTAAATCATCTAAATTTAAAGAGCTTGCAACTGAAGAATTGAGCCCTTATATAGTTGCTCAAGCTGCACTTCAGGGCGATGTGGTTGCAAAGAGAATATATTCTAAAATAGGCGAGATTATCGGTATAGGTTTAACCTCGGTTATAAATCTGCTAAACCCTGAAAGAGTTATTATTGGCGGCGGCGTAGCTGATGCGGGCGATATATTGTTTAATCCCATAAGAGAAACAATTGCAAAAAGAGCTATGCCCATACAGGCTTCAAGTGTGGAGATTGTACCTGCGCAACTTGGTAATACTGCAGGTGTAATAGGTGCAAGTTTGCTAATAGAAAGCTAGAATAAAGGAAATCTTATGCCCTTATATTTTTTCTGGGGTGAAGAAGATTATTTAATTGAAAGAGAGGTAAGAGCGCTCAGGCAAAGGGTTTTGGGTGATGGTTTCGATGCTCTTAATTATCGAGTGTTGGATAACCCTGATTTTAATACTTTTGACGAGGCGCTCAGGACTTCTCCTATGTTTTTTGGTGAAATTTTATATGTAATTAAATGCGATAAATATTTCCTCGAGTCAAAAACAAAAGCAAAACTTGACGATAAGCAGACTCAAATGCTGTGCGAATCTTTTGAAAATGTTACGGATAAAGTGCATATAGTTCTTTTGTGCCAAATTCCCCGCGGTGAAAAGAAAAAACCCGACAGTAGAAAAAAAATATATAAAACGGTTGCAAAAGTGGCGGATGTAAAGGAGTTTGCGGCTTATAAGGCTTATGAGGACTATAAAATTGCGCCGATATTGAAAAATCTGGCAAAAGAAAAAGATATAGCACTTAGCCCCGATAGTATTGCTTTGCTTATCGAATATTGCGGGGCTCAGATTAGAAACCTTGATATGCAGCTTGAAAAGTTGAAGATATTTGCTTACCCCAAAAAACAAATAAGCGCTGATATGGTAAAAGAAATTTGCTTTTTGGGAGAAGATATTTTTTTATTGCCGGATTTAATATTAAAAAAAGAATATACAAAGGCACTTGAGCAGATAACAAAAATTTTGCAAAAATCGCATTACCTTGAGGTTTTAGGTTTTTTACAAACCAGTTTTTTAAACCTGTTAAAAACAAAAGTCTTTTCAAAAACTATGTCCTCTTTTGACATTTCAAGAAAAACAGGTCAGCATGAATTTGTAGTTAAAAAGAATATTGAAAAATTAAAAAATATTAGCGAAGATGAGCTTTTGCGAATAAAGTTAAACTTATCAAATGCGGAGTATCTGCTAAAAAGCGGACAAATAGAGCCTACAAGCGCGTTTTGTCGGATTTTATATAAGGAGGATTTATGATTTCAAACTCCCTGTGTCAAAAGTTTCCGTTTGTCGCAAAATATTTTCAAACACTTTTTGAAACAAATGTAAATAAGTTTCCTCAATCAATTGTTTTTGAAGGGTTGGATGTATACGCGCAGTGCTTTTTTGCTCTGGAGCTTGCTCGTGTGCTAAATTGTCTTGAGGATGGATCTGAGGATTGTGAGTGTCTTAATTGCCGCTGGATTAGAGAAAATAAGCACCCTGCGCTGAATTTTGTGTCACAAATTCACTATAAGCCCTCAAATGATGATTCAAAAACAGTTATTTCAGTTTTGCAGGCGAAAGAAATAGAAAAAAACCTCCGCGAAACTTCAGATTATCACAGGTTTTTTATATTCTTTGACGCCAAGTTGGCGCCAGTTGATTTGCAACATAAAAATTCGCTCGAAAAATATTCTCCTAAGGGTTATAATATTTGCCCCGATGAGGATTGGTGTTTAAATCATATAAATCAAAAAACATTTAATCCTTCCGTACCGAATGTTTTGCTGAAGTCTGTTGAGGAGCCGCCATTGAGGACAACTTTTGTATTCTTAACAAAAAATCGCGCAGACTTATTGAATACAATTGTTTCACGCTCTCAGTGTTTTAAATTGCCTACAGCACAGCCAAAACAAGACTTTAAACCTGTTTTGCATTATCTTGAAAATTACCCGAATTTTTCTTTATCTGAGGCGCTAAATACAAGTGAAAATTTGCAAAATTATATAAAAGAAAATGATATTTCTTGCGATTTTCTGTTGGATTCAATTTTGTCGTTTTTGAATTCTCAATTAAAAAATTCAAATAAAACTATATCCGAGAGAAAGATTTTAGATGACATAAAAGCTTTAAGTGAGGCAAAAAAACACTTGGGAGCTTCTATGAGTGACAAAGTAGTGCTGGATACTTTGTTTTTAAAAATGACAAGGGGTAGAAAATGAAATATATAGCTTTTTCTCTGCCAACGGGTATTGGTGCTCAAATTGGCGGTTTTGCAGGGGATATCGGTCATATAGTAAGAGAGTTTTCAAGATATTTTAAGGTTGTTGTAAATCCAAACGCCGTAAATGGCGGAATTTTGAGTGCAATAAACCCTAACATGTTATACGTTGAAGGTTATGTGTTTGACGAGTTCTTATGCGCTAACTTAAAGTTAAAGGAAGTTAATGACCAAAACAAAATAGGTGTGTTGTTTGATATAGCTATACCTCAAAGTGTTATAAGCGTTCATATAAATACCATAAATGCCCTAAGGGTTGTCCAAGGGCTTAATATTTTAGAACCTCAATATACAAAAATGCCCGTAGGTGTTGAATTTTCAATAAATAACAATATATCATCAGGTACAATTTCAAATCCGGATACTTTGCTTGAAGGGGCAAACAAGCTTGTGGATATGGGTGCGCAGGCATTGGCATTGGTTTGTTATTTTGGAGAAGATGCGGATGATGAAAATTATTCAAACGGCACGGGAATTGACCCAATAGGCGGAGTTGAAGCGATTATTTCTCACCTTATTTCAAAAGAGTTAATGGTTCCATCTGCCCACTCTCCTGCTTTTTGTGACATTGAAATATCAAAAAAACTTGAAAATCCAAAAGTTGCCTCAGAGTGTATATCTTCAACCTACTTGCCCTGTGTTTTGCAGGGTCTGCAATACTCTCCTTTGATTTCAAAGACTGATGGTATCGATGTTTGTGAAATAGAGTATTTGGTAGTGCCAAATGGTGCGCTCGGTTCAAAAGCTGTACTTGGTGCGCTTGAAAAAAATATAAAAGTATGCGCGGTCAATAATCCTTCTAAATTAGATGTAGGATGTTCTAAGCTTAAAAGTAATGATATACTCACCTTTGATACTTATGAAAAATGTCTTGAATATATTAAAAAGGTTTAAAAGTATGAATAAGAATAAAAATAAAAACGCTTGGACTATGGCAGAGCTTGTTGTTGCAATACTTGTACTTGCAATACTTGTGGTTTTATCAGTTCAAACAATTAAGCCAAAAATGTTAAAAGCTACTCCATACATTTATGCTGCAGTTAAAAACTTGGGCGATGCTGCAAAATACGTTCTTGCTGACAGTTCGAATTCCCGACTTCCTGATGGTCCTGTAGATATTCCTGTTGCGGATTCTAATGAAACTTGTGTCGGGATGGCAGAGGCCATGAGTCTTATTGGTGATTACAATTGTGTAAGAACATTTAATGCCGCCCCTGCAAGTGGTGAAGGTGCGACAGGTAACCCAAATTTTCAGGCGGCAAATTTAATTTCGTACTCAGGTTTACAAAAAGACTTTACATCAACATTTAGGGGTTCTGCCTCATCTGCTTCACCTTGCATGACAGTTGCTGCAGGCATGAAAGATGTTATGATTGATATAGATGGTGACTCAGGCAAAAATAAAATCGGAGAAGACCAGTTTCCCGCAAAACTTTTAGATACGGGCGAAGTAATCCCCGGTACATGTTCTGATATTGCCCCGGGTGCTACACCTTCCGTATGCGGGGGTGCTACTTTTGATAATCCTGTGTTTACGAAACATCCTGATTGCGGGTCGGATACTACTGTGTATATCAATGAAAAAGAACCGTTTTCATACACTGTTTATAAATCAAGACTTGCAACTGAGGCGGAAGTAGCTTCCGGCAACTACACGAGCAATGACAGGATAACGGAAGTATTGAGAATAGATGATGAAAGCAAAATTGAAATAAGTTTTGCAGAGGCTGATTGTCTTGCAAGAGGTAATGTGCTTACACGTACACAGTGTGCTGCTTTTGGTTATGAACCCGCAGATGAGTGTTTGCAAGATGGTGCTTTTTGCATTGTAAGGCAATCAAAGCCACTTACTGCAAGCTTGTTTTCAATGCCTTTCTAAATAAATTTTTGTCATTAAACCCATGTTAGAGGCATGGGTTTTTTGTTATAAAACTAAATAAAATTATTTTTTGTAAGTTTGGTAATATTGTTGCAATTTGCTAACTTCAAGCCAATTTTAAGAATAATGAAGAATTATTTATGTTAATTTTGATGTATTTTATAAAATCCTCTAATAAATGGAGGCATGGTAACTTCTACAAGTGTAAAATGTATACAAAAGGGAAAAATTGAATTTATTCGTTGCCTAAAACGGGTATTTTGGTTTACTATATATAGTGTAGTTGAAACACAAAAAGTAGTTTATAGGTGAGTTGCAAAAGGTCAAAAAAGACCTTGCGGAGGCGAATTTGTTAGAGAACGGTTACATTCAAATTTACACAGGTGACGGAAAGGGTAAAACTACGGCGTCCCTTGGGCTGGCTATGAGGGCATTGGGCCATGGGTGGAAGGTCATGATTATCCAGTTTGCTAAGGGTGATCAAGGTACTACTTATGGCGAAATAGCTTCTTCGCACCGTTTTAGCGACAATCTGGAAGTTCGCCAGTTTGGTCTTGATAGAGTGTGCTATTCACACAATATGAATATCGATGATTACAAAGAAGCAAAAAAAGGCTGGGAATGCGCCAAGGAAGCAATAATGAGCGGCAGATACGGTCTTGTTATTTTAGATGAGATAAATATATGCATTGATATGGGCATGATAAAAGTACAAGATGTTAAAAATACACTTTTGAATAAACCAAAAAATCTTGAAATAGTTTTAACAGGCAGAAATGCTCACCAAGAACTTATAGCAATGGCTCATTTGGTTACTGAAATGCAACCTGTTAAGCACTATTTTGACATTGGCGTAATGGCAAGGAGAGGTATTGAATATTAAGAATAGTGAAATTATTTGTTGTATTATTTATTTATGATACAATATTTACTGGAAAGATTTTTAATGGGGAAATGGGGGTTTTGTAAAAACTCCCTTTTTTTTATTCCCCGATTAGTTTAAGTTTTTCTGCTCGGCTGAGTTGTTTTATTCTGTATTCTTCTTTTAGCGCTTCGCTTTTAGAGTCAAATTCTTTTGTGTAAACAATTTTATCAGGCTTGTGCGCTCTTGTATATTTTGCACCCTTGCCGTTTATATGTTCACAAAATCGTTTTTGGATATCTTTTGCAATTCCGCAATATAGTGTGTTATCTTTGGTTTGCAAGATGTAGAGATAATATTTCATCCAATACCCCTAAAACTTCTTTTTGACTTTCAAGCCTTACAAGACATTGCCTGTATTTTGAGGCATCTTTAACGGAAGATATATAGAAATTATAAAATTTTCTCATAAATTTTATTCCGTTTTTTTCGCCCCTAAGCTCGACTTCGCCTTTTATGTGATCTTTTAATATTTCAATTTTTTCAGCTAAATCAGGAGTTTTTAGTTTTTCACCTGTTTTAAGAAAATACTCAATGCGCCCTGCCAGTTTTGGATCTCCCATAAGTCCTCTGCCTATGCTTATGCCGTTTGCTCCCGTAATTTCAAGACATTTAAGTGCATCATCCAAAGTTTTTATGTCGCCGTTTGCAAAATATGGTATTTTTATCTCGCCTTTGAGTTGTGCTATTTTTTCCCAATCTGCGCTGCCTGAGTACATCTGTGAGCGCGTTCTGCCATGAACGGTTATAAAATCAACCCCAGCACCCTCTAATATTTTTGCAAATTCAATAAAATTCATCTCATCCTGACTCCAGCCGAGGCGAAATTTTGCACTCAGCGGTACGCTGATTACATCTTTTATTGCTTTTACTATTTCTGACGCGAGTTTTGGGTTTCTCATCATAGCGGCTCCGTCTGTCCCTTTTACAACTTTATTTACGGGACAGCCAAAGTTTAGGTCTATTGAGCTTGCTCTTTGGTTTAAAAACTTGGCAGCTTTAGCCATAATATGCGGCTTGTGTCCGCTAAGTTGAAAGGAAAGCGGATATTCGCACTTGTCATATTCTATAATTAAAGTTTTTTGATTATTTACAAGTGCCTCTGATGAAATCATCTCGGTTGTGAGGAGAGTTTCTTTTGAATATCGCCTCACGAGTTTTCGATATACTATGTCTGATATGCCTGCAAGAGGCGCCTGTATTAATTTTATGTCCATTATTTTGTATTTAAAAACTTTCTCAGTTCGCTGACTCTGTCTGTTGCAAACTTTGTATACTCGTCGCTTACGCCTTCTTTAGCTTTTATTTCCAAGAACTTATCATAGTTTGCAATTGCCTCTTGATATTTTTCAAGGTTATCAAGCCCAAGGGCGTAAGAGTAGTAGGCAAGTGCAAAATTGTTGTCAGAATCTATTGCAAGCTTAAACTGTGCATTTGCCTCTTTTTGATTTTTTTGTTCTTCAAAAATTAAACCCTTGTAGTATAGTGCATAGGTATTTTTAGGATTTTGCGAAAGTATTTTGTTTATAAGTGCCAGTGCATTTGTAAAATCCTTTTGTTCGTATTTTTCAATTGCGTCCTCTAAATCTTTTGCCACTGTTGCTTCTTTTATTGCGGATATTGCCTCTTTTGCATTTGCATTATTTGGATTTAAAGACACTATTTTATCTAAAAGCTCAAGGGCTTTTGTTTGATTGTTTAACTCATTGTATGACATAGCGCAAACATAGAGGACATCTTGATTTTTAGAATCTTTTTGAAGTACTTTTTCATAATATGCAACAGCATTGCTGTAGTCTTTTAATTCGTAGTAGCAATTTGCAATGGCTAATTGTACTTCAGGGGTTTGCGGGTTAATTTTTAAATAATTTTCAAGCGCACCTTTGTAGTTTGCTCCCTCATACATTTTTGACGCAGTTTCATATGTTTGACCTGCCTGTGATTTAAGTATGTTGTCTTTTTGAGTAAGTAATTCAGCTCCGTATGGAATTTGGGCAATACCTTGATTTAATATGTCAAGCGCACTTTGGTAGTCATTTTGCAAGGTGTAGATTTGAGCAATGTTAATGTAATTTTCCTGTTTTTTGGGATTTAGTGCCATTGCGCGCTTATAGTATGTAATTGCGTCGTTATATTTTTTTTGCTTGTGCATTTCATAGGCATAGGCGTACTGTAAATCATAATTTTGCGGATTTGAATTTGCCTCAAGCATCATGTAGTCGTATTTTTGCTCGGGCGTAAATTTATTTGCAATGATGTCAGCTATGGCATTTTTTGCATTATTATCATCCGGTTTTATCGCAAGTATTGCTTTGTACTGGGCAAGGGCGTTTTTATAGTCTTTTTGTGCTTCATAGGCCGCTGCTTTATAGTTTATTATTTCAATGTCATTTGGATTTTTTGCAAGTAATTTGTTGTATTGACCTATTGCCATTGTGTTTAGACCTTGGGCTATATATAGCGAAGCTAAGTTTAAATTTGCCGTTTTGTCATTTGGTGCAAGTGATAAGGCCTTTATGTATTGGTTTTTAGATGATGCATAGTCGCCTTTCATTTGAAAAACGGTGCCGAGGTTTATGTATGCTTGCGCGTCGTTAGGGTTGTTTACTGTTCTTGAGCGCCATAAATTTTCAAGTATATCCAGTAATTCAGTGTTTTTTTCACCGTATTTTAAAGCTAAATTATACTCTTGGGCTGCAGCGTCTTCATTGTTTACTTCATCTAAAATTACTGCGTATTTAAAATGCAGTTTTGCGCTTTTGGGGTCAATTTTTAAGGCGTTTCTGTAGCTTTCCATTGCGCCGCCTTTGTTGTTCAATGCTTTAAAAATATCACCAACATTTTCAAGAGCGTCTTTTTCAAATTGGGTATTGTTTAGAGTTAAAAAATCATAGGCTGCAGCAGGGAGTTCACCTTGTGCGCGCAGATTTTTTGCATTTTGAAACTTTTGCTGTACACTCAGATTGCCCTCATATTTTTTTTGAAGGGATAAAAGGCTGTTTTGGGTAGAGTTTGCCATAGATGTAAGTTGGGCTGAGTTTTGCTCATTTTCCCAAAATTTCATGTAAAAAAGAGCGCTTTTAAGGTCTATTATGGCTTTTTTCGGGTTTTTTTCCTCATTTAAATAGTGTTCCGCGCGCGCAAGATAAGCACTGCAAAGAGATTGTCTGACTGTTGAATCGTATGGTTGGAAACGCAAGACTTTTTTGAATTCTATTATGGCAGAAGAATATTTTTTATTTTTAAGATAAGAAACTCCGTTGTTAAAGTATAGATTATACTTTTGGATTTCTTCCTGTGTTGGCTGAGCAGCGTACGATAAATTTGCAAAAAATAACATAAGTGCAACTGCTGCAACAGGTATTTTTCTCATATTCTCCGACCTTTCGATAAACTTGCCTCTTGCATAAAGATTATAATACAATACAATTTTTTTTCATACCCTAAAATATTGTTTTTGGTATTATTTATTTATAATGCAGTTTTTGAGGTGGGATTTTGAAAACAGAATTTATTAATCATAATAAAAATTCATTAATATTGTTTTTTTGCGGGTTTTATACCGATGCAAACTGTTTTATTGAGTTTGACAACGGCAAAAGCGACATACTTTTTGTTTATGATTATTCAGATATGGAAAACAATCCTATTGAGTATTTTGATTTTTTAAATTACACACAAGTAAGCGTTATTGCTTATTCTTACGGTGTTTGGGCACTTAATTATGTCTACAATCAGGATCTCTTACCTCAAATATACTCAAGTTGCGCAATTAGCGGCACTTTTTGCCCTGTTGACAATGATTATGGGGTTAACGAAAAAGTGTATGAACTTATGGCGCGCTCGCTAAATTCGGATACTATTGAGAAATTCGAGCAAAAAATGGCTTTGGGCGCTTCTTCTCCTTTAAATATAAAAAGGGCAAACAGAAAAATAGAGAACTTGGCAGATGAACTTTTGAACATAAGAATGGTTTCAAAGCATACTTGGTTCAAGAAGAATTTTAATTTTGACAAAGTTATTTTGACAAAAAAAGACAGAATCTTTCCTTATTCTTCTCAGGCAAATTTTTGGGCAACGCATAAAAACAAACTGGAGCTTGAGTGCGGACACTTCCCGTTTTTTGAATTTAGGGATTTTGATGAAATTCTTGAAAGTTAGCATATGAAAAATATTCCTGATTTTTCAAAAGCAAAAGAAACATATAGAAATAGTGCATTTGTGCAAAATAAAATGGCTAAAACACTCTGTGAAATTTGTGCAAAACATTTTGGTTTAAATTACGGTAAAATTTTTGAAATAGGTTCGGGCACAGGGCTTTTAACAGATAATATCGTCAAAAATTTTAATTTTTGCGAACTCATTTTAAATGATTTAACCGAAAATTTTACGGGTTACAATTATTCTTTTTTAAAAGGTGATGCAAGTGTTCTGCAATTGCCAAAAAACTGTGATTTAATTATTTCAGGCGCCTGTTTTCAATGGATTTGCAATGTTGAGAGCTTTTTTACAAAATTAAAAAAATCTTTAAATGAAAAAGGAATTTTGGCTTTTTCTAGCTTTGGCAAGGATAATTTTTACGAGTTTAAAAGTGTCGAAAATCTCGGGCTTGATTATTGCAATTACGCTGAAATTCTCTCAAGATGCGGCTATAGCATTGTTGAATATGAAAGAGAGAAAGTGACCCTATACTTTAAAACTCCAAAAGATATTCTAAGGCATATTAGCTCAACAGGCGCTGTAATACCGTCTGATAAACATTGGTCAAAAACTTCCTTAAAGTCTTTTGAGAAAAAATATATTGAGCTTTTTGGGGATGAAAAGGGTGTTACACTTACTTATAACCCTTTGTATATCCTTGCAACGGTTAAATAATGTAGCCTATTAAAAGTTCGCGCGAAGTTTTTGTGGAATTGATTTTTTGCAGAGCTCTTTTTTCTATTTGTCTTATACATTCTTTTGTAACCCCATATATATTGCCTATTTCTTCAAGGGTTTTTCTTGCATTCTCGTTTAATCCGAAACGCAGCGTTATAACCTCTTTTTCTCTTGATTTTAAACACTCAAGAGCCCTGTTTATGTCATTTTTGAGCTGTCTGTCGAGTATATTTTTCTCTACATTTTGCTTTTCATCTTCAACTATTTCGCAAAGGCTCATTTCCCTTGCTCCTGTTGTTTCGCTTAGTTTTTCAAAGCCTGTTTCAAGAGAGAGCGCTTTGGTGTATGCATTTAAAAAAGTGTCTATTTTTTCTTCGCTAATACCTATTTCTCTTGCTGCAAGCGAGCTGTTAATTGTACATCCGTATTTTTTTTCAAGTGTTTCTTTTGCTTTTTTGTATCTGGAAAGGGTTTCTTGTATGTAAACAGGAATCTTCATGCAATATGACTGTTCGGAAATTGCCTTAAACATAGCTTGTTTTATCCACCAGACAGCGTAAGTGGAGAATTTGTACCCAAGTTTCGGGTTAAATTTGTCAACTGCCGCCATAAGCCCCAAGTTACCCTCTTGAATAAGATCGCAAAAGCTTAGGGTGGTTGTGTGGATTGATTTTTTAGCGACATTAAAAACTAACCGTAAATTTGATTGTACAAGTTTCTTTTTTGCTTCACTGTCACCCTTTTTAATAAGATTGGCGAGCTCTTTTTCTTCACTTGTGCTTAATATGGGATATTTTGAAATTTTTTTTATATAATCTCCTAAATTTTCGTCAAAATTTACAATTTTTGCACATTGAAAGTAAGCTTTTTTATTGAGTTGATTTTTCATAAGATAATCTCCTTTTTAAAATATATTTCTAACCATAACTTTTTATATTTTTGTAAGCCGCGCTGCGCCTTTTGAGCGCTATATTTTGCGAATAAAATTTAAAGACATAACACTTAAGGCTAAAATTAAGCCTTAATTTAAGATATCGGATAGGAAATAACAACAACTGATATACTAAATATATCTATAATATATCACTTGAAGTTTTAAATAACAACCCTATCTTTAAGAAATGTTAATGTAAATTTTGAAAAATGCTCATTTATTAATATTTCTTAATATTTATTTTCTTCAAAATGCACTAATAATGCGGCTTTGTTTTTTTAATTAAGTTTTGTAACGAAAAAATATTAACTGCGCAATTTTTTAATTGTGAAATACTTTATATATATGTAAACGATAAACAAGATATAAAAGATATCAAAATATATACTTTCTAACCAACACACACTAACCTTCACTTCACACACGAGGAATTACAAAACAAGTATTCCGAGGGGCTTTTGATTATCAAAAGCCTTTTTCTTTGTGTTAAAATACTTTTGTGTTAGTATTCTTTTGTAATTATAAGGGGATTTTTTATGCCAAACATTATAGAAGGTAATCTTTACGCTAAATCAGCAGATAAATTTTGTATCGTTGTATCAAGGTTTAACGAGTTTATAAGTTCAAAATTACTCGCAGGCGCTCTTGATTCTTTTGTACGCTTGGGTGTAGATGAGAGTAATATTGATGTAATTTGGGTCCCCGGGTCTTTTGAAATTCCTCTTATGGCAAAGAAAGCTGCACAAACAAAAAAATATTGCGCAATTGTCACTCTTGGTGCAGTTATAAAGGGCTCAACAAGCCACTACGACTATGTTTGCGCCGAGGTTTCAAAGGGTGTTGCAAGTGTTTCGCTCTCTGAAGGGCTGCCGGTTATTTTTGGCGTATTAACAACGGATAATATTGAACAGGCTATTGAGCGCGCAGGTACAAAGGCAGGTAACAAGGGTGCTGACGCTGCAAAAAGCGCAATAGAGATGGCAAATTTAATTTCAAATCTTTAAAAAATCAACCTTTAGATTTAGTTTCTTTTTAAACCTATAGGTTGATGATACTCTTTTAAAATCAGGGTAGAGTCTTAGTATAAACATTAACAATGAACTGATTGGGGAGAGTATTTGGATTTTATGTTACGGATTTGTATCTTGGATATCAAAAGAGCGCTGTTTTTGATTGTTGCGTTTTTGGCTTTTTGTACTTCAGTTTGCGCAAAAGAAAGTCTTATTACGTCAGTTGTAATTTCTCAGCCTGAAGAATTAAACGGTGCGTATCAGCTTAGCGTTAGTGCGGATAAACCTGTTGAGTACAAGCAAAAAGTGCTTTCACAAAACAGCATGTATTTCGATTTAAAAAATTCATTGAGTATGGATAATCTGGATACTATTTACGACAATGTATCAGGAATTGATGCACTTATTGTTCAGCAGCTTGAAAACGGTAAGGTTAGAATTTACGTTAATGGTGAAAACACAAGCGATACAAGACTAGTATTTAAAGTAAAATCTAATGCCGTAAAAAATGAGCAAAATCAAATTGTTATAAATCGCCCGATGAGGGAGTACAGACCTACAAATGACATTAATGAAGGAGTTTTGCCGGAGGATATAAACTGGGATGAAAATTCCTTTAACGCTGAACATCTTCTAAGTTCTGTTTTTGGAATTTTTGATAAAAAGTCAGATATGACACTTGTTATTTGTTTGGTACTGCTTGTTGCCTGTGTAGTTGTTTCAAAAAAATTGTTTGCTAAAGTAAAAATGCAAGAGGAGCCGCTTATCGGTCTGAGTTCGGCGTATAGAGAAGATGTTTCAAAAGAAGCTACCGAGCTGCAAAATGTTGATATTGCAAGAAACTTACACTCATTTGCAAAAGTTAAAAGTTCAAAAAATGCAGCAGATTATAAAAAATTTGTAACAAATACACGTTTGGGTCAAGAATTTTCGCCAAAGAAAACAGCCCCTGTTTTGCCCAAAAATTCAATACAGCAAAACTATGCTCTGGGTGCTTACAGAAATTCGCAAAAAAACCCTTATACAACAAGTACACTGCGCTCAAAGCAAGCATCTGCTTCAATGTATCAAAAAAAGGTTCAAAAACCTTCTGCTGATTTTGTTTCAAAGGTTAACAGTATTCAAAATAACCCTATTAAAAAACAAGGTGCAAGCGTAGAAAACATTAAATTTCTGGAATCTGTTACAAAAATATACGAACAAAGCGGCAGGAAAGATCTTGCACAAGGTCTAAGGGCGGGAATAAATAATAGGAGAAATACAATATAAATTTATAAAGATAAATTAATACTCAACCAATAGCCTCATTAATATTGAGGCATTTTTTTCTAAAATGGTTATTTACATATTGTTTTGACTTATTGTTTAATATATAATCGTGTAAGTTGGCGTTACGGAAATTAAAAATGGAACTAAAAGCGTACAGTAAGAATGATTTATTGCAAAAGTTAGCACAAAGCGGCTTTTTTGTAGATTATCTAACTTTGGATTCATTTCTTGAAAAATATAAGATCGAAGCGATTTTTGAGGATGAACATGGAAATGAATTTTTTGATGTAAGTTCATTTAATATTTTGGTAAAGAATGTATTAAATAAAAATCCGGACATTAAGCAAAACGAAGCGAATGATCTAAATAAAGTTGATACAGAAAATATAAATATCCAAGTTAAAGATACGAATAGTTCAGGTTTGAGTGAAATAAAATCTCCGGTTGAAAGTGAACCTGACCCTTGTATTACCTCGCAACAAAATAACGCAAAAACAAAAGAAAGTTTATTGGAGAATATAAAGTGGTACAGGTGGGATGATATATCCTCGGATATTTCTCACTCTCAAAATGATGATGAAGCAATTATAGTTGATAAAAACGTAAGTGCTCCAAATAATTCTGATTTAAAAGAGAGCGAGAGTTCAATACCCGTTGTGTCGTATAAGGAGCCGCAAAAAACTTCTGATCTTGATAATAATGCAGCTTCTAATGTTGATGGTGTTGTGACGCAAGCTCCTAACGTTGATGTCAATAATCTTGATAGTCCTTTGGAAAAGCCAAGCGGCGGGGTTGATGAACATACTATAAACGAGATTAATAAAATAGTATCTTCAGCTGACTATAACGAAGATGACTTTGATGATATAGGATTGATTTCAGAATCTCTTCAAGCTCAGGAAAAATTTCAAAAATATATAGCAGACGAAATTGCAAAGAAAAACCTAAGCTTGTTGGAGCCAAAGCATGAAAATGCTTTTAAATTTGATGTTTCAGAGAAAACCTTAAATATGATTGCCCGTACTGTTGCAAAAAAAATTGCCAAACAAGTTTCCTCGATTCTACTTGGAGAGAAAAACAATAACGCAAAGCTTTTGGAAGTGCAAAGTAAATATAATGAACTTGAATCAAGGGCAAATTTGCTTGAAGAACAAAATAAAAAACTAAAGCTTTTGTTAGCTGAATCAAACAAAAATCTTAATTCGTACAGGCCTACAATTTTTGGTTTGTACAGATTCGTACGCAAAAAATCTAAGAAAAGAAACTAAAAATGAATATTATTATAATGTTATTTTTAATAAGCCTTTTGGTGTTGGTTCATGAACTTGGGCATTATCTTGCTGCTCGTGCATTTGGCATTCAGGTATCTCACTTTGGATTGGGACTTCCTATAGGTCCTGTGTTGTATGAAACAAAGTGCGGGGATACTAAAATAACAGTACATGCCTTTTTGCTTGGCGGTTATGTATCTTTTCCCGATGATGATGAAGATAATGAAGATGCAAAAAGCCTTCCTCTTGACTCACCAAAAAGATTTAAAAACAAAAAACCTTGGCAAAAGGCAGTGGTTGTTTCAGCGGGCGTTTTTGCAAATGTCTTGTTTGCGCTTTTTCTTGTTATGTTTTGTGCGGCTTATTATCACAAATTACCAAGCAGCAAGTATGATGTCTACATAAAAGATTTTGCCCCCGAGGTAAAATCAAATGCTTCAAGCTCAGGCTTAAAAGCAGGGGATAAAATTGTAAATGTTAACGGTTCAAACATTGTAAATTCTTATCAGTTTATTTTCCTTGTACAGAAAAGTAAATTCTTTGACGGCTTTGTAAGTGAGGAAATTTTTAACAATAAACTTTTAGAACTTAAAAAGTTGAATCCCAATGTCGGCGAAATAATAAAAAGCGGACAAGAAATTAAACTCCCCCCTATGACGCCTGAAACTGAGGTAAAAGTTAGCGATAATGTTTTAATGGGTATCGAAAAATACAAAACTGATGAACTTGAGCTTACAAAAGAGCAAAGAGCGCTAAGTGTTCTGCTTGATGGAAAAAATGAGTTTAAGACTGATAAAGACTATAAGTTAGCAGATATTGCTTATGCAATTTCAGACAGTTATAAACCTTTGAGCGTTACCGTTCTAAGGGGCGATAAGGAACTGACTTTTGATGATTTAAAAACATCAAAAGACGGTCTTTTGGGTGTAAAACTTGAAGTCAATGAGATTTTTGTTCCGATAAATTCTCCGCTTGAAGTCATTACTCGCTCTTGGGATTATTTAGTTATAAATACAAAACTTATGCTATTGGGTCTTTGGCAGCTTGTAAGCGGCAAAATCCCTTTGAGTGATATGCATGGAATAGTTGCAATCACAAAAGTTGGCGGAGATATTATAGAAAACTCCGGAATGCTGAAAGGGCTTTTACTAAGTGCAATTATAAGTATTGACCTTGCCATAATTAACCTTTTGCCTATACCTGCTTTGGATGGCGGACATTTAATGTTTCTGGCGCTTGAAAAACTTGTTGGCAGGGAGCTGGATGAAAAAATTGTAGAAGGCATTTCAAGGGTATTTTTCACTCTTTTAATACTGCTTATGATATATGTTGTTTTTAATGATATTTTTGCTCTTGTAACAAAACAGCTTTAAAATGTGCACTTGTACTTGACGATGATTGTTGTGCGTGATATATTAAGCCGTAGTTACAAATGAAGCGAAGAAGGAGGTGAAAATATGCCTGAGGTAAGAGTTCGCGAAAACGAAAGTATTGAAAGCGCGCTTAAAAGATTTAAGAAAAAAATCCAAAAAGCGGGTATTTTATCTGAAATTAAGCGCAGAGAAAGGTATGAAAAGCCTTCTGTAAAGAAAAAACGCAAATCTGAAGCTGCACGCAAAAGACGCGTTTAATATGTTTAAAATAAAAGGGGATTAAACATCCCCTTTTTTAAAAAGGAGTAAATTATGGCAAAAGATTGCAGTTTTGATGTTGTGTCGGAATTTGATAAACAGGAGTTGGTAAATGCCGTTGATCAGGTCAAAAGAGAACTTAATTCAAGATTTGACCTAAAGGGTTCAAACTCTGATATTACACTTGATGCTGATAAGTCAATAACTATCACCACAAGTGACGATTTAAAATTGAGAAATATCTTGGATATTTTGCAGACTAAAATGATAAAGAGAAATTTAAGTATTAAAATACTCGATGCGCAAGCGCCCGAGGCTGCTCTTGGCGGCAATGTAAGGCAAGTGTTTAATTTGAAAAAAGGTCTTTCTCAAGAGCTTGCCAAAAAAATTACATCTGCCATAAAAGATTCAAAATTAAAAGTACAAGCCTCAATCCAAGGTGAGCAGGTACGTGTTAGCGGCAAGAGCAAAGATGATTTGCAAGATGTTATAAAACTTTTAAAAGAAAAAGAGGACAGTTTTAATATACCGCTGCAATTTACAAACTACAGGTAATATGGAATTAAATCTTAATAATAGCGTTATAATTTATAACCCTGAAATTGAAGGCTCGTATGAGTTTTCAAAAGTTTTGTCGAAAAAACTTGAAAACTTGCAAATATATACTCTTGATAATATGCCAAAAGACCCTGAATTTGTTATTGTTGTAGGGGGTGACGGCACTCTTTTAAAATGCGCGAGAAACTATTGTGAAAGCGATACTCCGATTTTCGGTTTTAACATGGGGCGATTGGGTTTTTTGGCACAGGCCTTGCCGTCTGAAATTGACACAGTTGTTAACAAAATAAAATCGGGCAATTTTAGGGTTGAAAAGCGAATTATGCTTAAATGCCGTACAACAGGTGCGGTAGCACTTAATGATATGGTTATAAGGGGCGCTACTTTTTCAAGAACTTCAACGTTGAATCTTTATATAAATAATGTAAAGTTGTGTTCTTATCTTGCTGATGGGCTTATTATTTCTACTCCTACAGGCTCAAGCGCGTATGCGCTATCAGCGGGTGGGCCGATAATTGCACCAAGTATTGAGTGTTTTGTTGTTGTTCCGATATGTCCTCATACTCTAAATGCGCGCCCTATTGTAATACCTTCTGATGAGCACATTAAAATTACTACCCTTGAGGCGCCAAAAGACTTTCAAATAACTGCTGACGGGCAGGACGCAAGAATTATAAAAAATGAAATTTGCGTAGAGAAGCACACAAAATATGCTAAACTCTTATTGTTGAACGATAACAAAAATCATTTTTATGATATTTTAAGAGAAAAGCTTCACTGGGGAATGGCTCCGAACAAGTAATGATTAAATCTGTATTAATTAAAAATTTTATACTCATTGACGAACTGTTTTTAGAATTTGAAAACGGTTTTAATGTTTTAACAGGTGAAACAGGCGCGGGCAAAAGTATTATTCTAAAAGCAATTGATACCGTTATGGGTGCAAGGGTACACAAAGATGTTATTTTTAACAAGGAAAAACCGGCGCTTGTTGAAATAACTTTTTTGCATTCAAAAAAAGATTTGCAAAATTTAAAAGACTTTGATTTAACAGAGGAAACGGTAATTTCTCGTGAAATTACCCCTAATTCTCAAAAAATCCGCCTTAACGGTGCTTTAGTAAATCTTGAAACAATAAAAGAACTAAGAGAGTATCTGCTTGATATTCATTCTCAAAACCAAAGTTATACTTATGTTTTACCTAAATACCACATAGAGCTTTTGGATGCTTACTGCAAAAATTCGGACAGTGATTTTTCAAAAAATCTTTTAGTATACGAGCAAAGTTACAAAGAATTTTCGGATGTTTCAAAAAAACTTGCTATGCTCAAAGAGAATAATTCAAAAAATCTTCAGGAAATAGACTTTTTAAAGTTTCAAATAAACGAGCTTGACTCTGCTGCAGTGTATGAAGGTGAGGAAGAAGAGCTTAACAGAGAGCTTGATGTTCTCTCAAATATTCAATCTTTAAAAGAAATGACATACGGGCTTTATTATTCACTTGGTGCGGATGATGGCGTGTGTGATGCATTGTCCAAAATGAAAGCCCTTTTATCTTCAGCTGTGGGTTACGATAAAAAATTGGAAGAAGTTGAAAGCGCTTTTATAGAAGCACATGAAAACTTAAAATTTTGTAGCGATTTTTTGAGGGAATATTCGCAAAATCTGGAGGACAATCCCCAAAGGTTGAACGAGGTTAATGAAAGATTGTCTTTGATTTTAAAATTAAAACGTAAATACGGGGATATTTTTGAAGCTAGGGAGAATTTTGGTCGAAAACTCAGTGAGATAGAGGGCGATTTTTCTTCTTTTGACGAATTAGAATCAAGGCAGGCACAGCTTGAAAAAGAGATTGACTCATTATCTAAAAAACTCTCAAGTGTCAGAAAAGAAAGAGCGCAAGAGCTTTCAGAGATGATAGTTAAGGAATTGAGAAAACTCGAGCTGCCAAAAGCCGAGTTTGAAATAAGAATATTAGAGAAGCAGCCTGATACAAAAGGAATTGATGATGTTGAATTTTTGATTTCGACAAACGTTTCATCAAATCTTGCCCCGCTTGCAAAAGTAGCCTCCGGCGGCGAGATTTCTCGTGTTATGCTTGCAATTAAGACCGTATTTGCAAAGGTGGATATGGTTTCAACGATAATTTTTGATGAAATAGACACAGGTGTATCGGGAAAAGCCTCAAATGCGCTTGCTGATGAGATTTCAAAACTTTCTCAAGACATTCAGGTCTTTGCTATAACGCACCAGCCTATAATTGCGGCACGCGCAAATGCACATTTTAGAATATCAAAGAGCCAAGATAGTGTTACAAAAGTTTGTGCCAAAAAGCTTGAGAGCGAAGAAGAAAAACTCGAAGCTATTGCCTCTCTTGCGTCGGGTGAAGTGAACAGTATCTCGGTTTCTTTTGCAAAAGAACTTTTAAAATCTTAAATTTTGTTAAGAGCTTGACAAATATAATTGTATATTTTTCCAATTCTTGTTAAAATCAAGTCATATTAGTTTATTGCCAAACACGAAGAAGGATTTTGATGATGAAGGTTAATTTTATCGTTGCAGGCATCCCCGTTAAAAATGCTTACGCGAAGGGAGATTTTGCGCAAAAAATGCCCCAAGTAAAAAATAGTTTTGCAAGCTCTGCTGATGTTTTTGTAAAATCTGCTCCTGCTTTTAAAGGAGTAAAGTCGGTTGATGAAATCCGCCAAGATGTCATTGACGAGGGCGCAGACGGTATTACGTCTTGTTTGACTTTATATGCCACTCCATATGCATACTCACGCGGATATAAAATGCCAAAACATGAAAGTTTTGACAGATGTATGAGGGACTTTTTCTTACTTTGCTGCAATGCATCTTCGAGTTATGCTCACAATAAGGGTGGTGTCTTTTATCCTAATGAAGAAGAATTTGTCAGAATTTTGGAAAAACTTTGGGATGAAAGCAGTGGACCTCAAGGTGCGGATTTGTCAAAATATTACACAAAAAGCATATTGAGGTTGGATGAGCAGTTTCGCGTTCCCTATGTAAAACAATATGTAAAGGATGATATGGCTCGTGCCATGATTGTTTATGCAAAAGACAAGTATGATTATGACATTGAAGATAGGAGTGATATAAGAGATTTTGCGTTGATGATTTATGATGATGACAGTGCAAGGACTATTAAGGCGAAAATTTCAAGAAAAGAAAATGACAGCATTTTTTATCGCAACAAATTTTCAAAATACTCAACAGAACTTGCTCGCCAAGGTAGTTCGGGTTCAATGCTTAGTTATCTTTTAAATAATAAAGACAGATTTTTCTCTAAACCAAAAAGTTTGAGAAGTCGCTATGTTGACGCCCTTCCCCCTGCTTCATCTAAAAAAAACGTTTATGCAAGTTTTCGTGATTCGGTACATGAAGAACCAAGCCTTATGGATCAAATATTTATAAATGAGTTGGGATGGTAAAAAGTATCTAACCAAATATAGCTTCAATAAACTCTTTTTTGTCAAAGTTTTTAAGATCTTCGCTCTTTTCGCCAATGCCAATGAGCTTTGCGGGAAGGGCGAACTCTTTTGCTATTGCAAAGATTATTCCGCCTTTTGCCGAGCCGTCAAGTTTTGTTATGGCAACCGAGGTTAAATTTAGCGCTTCTTTAAAAACTTTTGCCTGAGAGAGTCCGTTTTGTCCCAAGTTCGCGTCAAGCACTAAAATGCACTCGCTAAGCGAGTTTGGTGCATTTTTATCAATTACGTTTTTAATTTTTTTCAATTCTTCTATCAGATTAAACTTATTCTGTAATCTTCCTGCGGTGTCGACAATTATTATGTCAAAATTTTCTTTTTTAGCTTTTTCTATTGCTTCGTATACAACGCTTGCGCTGTCCGCTTTATCGCGCCTTACTATATCAACACCTGCTCTTTTTGCCCATATTTCAAGCTGTTCTTCTGCGGCAGCACGAAAAGTATCCCCTGCGGCAAGCAGCACTTTTTTGCCTGAATCCTTAAATTTTTTTGCAAGTTTGCCTATTAGGGTGGTTTTACCTGCTCCGTTTACCCCTGCGACAAAATATATATTTAGCTGATTTTCTTTGTATACAAGCTCATTTGAGCCTGCTAAATCAAGTATATTTTCGAATTCTTCTTTTAAAAAGTTTCTAAGTTGTGAGGATTTAAGCTTTTTGGATTTTATTTTTTCTACTATCTCTACACTTAAATCTACGCCTAAATCCGCCTTGATAAGCATTGTTTCAATATCTTCAAGCGTAAATTCATCAATTTGCTCATCCCCTCTTGCAACATCCACTACATTATCAATGAGTGTTTTTGATGTTTTTGAAAGTG
>DVJQ01000067.1 GCA_018716625.1 Candidatus Galligastranaerophilus intestinavium
TCAGGTGCAATAAAAACGCTAAATTTCAAAAGAAAGGGTAAGCCAAATGAAAGTATTATTAGTTAATTCAAGTGCGCATGAAAAAGGCTGCACGCACAGGGCTTTAAGTGAAGTTGCAAAATCTCTCAACAAAGAAGGCATTGAAACAGAAATTGTTCATCTAAAAGACCCGATAAATGACTGCATTGGCTGTGGTGCATGCAAAAAAACAGGAGAGTGCATAATAAAAGATGACCTGGTAAATGATTTTGTAAAAAAAGCAAAAGACTTTGACGGGTTTGTTTTTGGCTCACCTGTATACTACGCACACCCCTCAGGCAGGCTGCTCAGCTTTATGAACAGAATATTTTACTCAGGCTCAAGTGCTTTTGCATATAAGCCTGCAGCAGCCGTTGTAAGCGCCAGACGCGGCGGAACAACAGCTTCATTAGATGTGATTATGAAGCATTTTATGATAAATAATATGCCTGTAATTTCTTCAAGCTATTGGAATATGGTTCATGGTAACAAGCCCGAGCATGTGGAAGAAGACTTGGAAGGTCTGCAAACAATGCGTATTTTAGGGCAAAATATGGCTTGGATTTTAAAATGCATTGAATCAGGCAAAAATAACGGAATACAAACCCCAAGCGCCGAACAAAAAATTTGGACAAATTTTATCAGATAAATTTTTGAACCAAAAATAATATTACGCCTGACAGGGCACTAATTAAAAATAGCGATAAAACAAGGGCAAGAGAGTCTTTTATGTCCTTGTTTTTGCTTATTACTACCCAAATACCCAACCCTGAGTTTGCGCAAAGCCCTGCTATAACCGAACAAAAAGCAATAGTGTTGTTGATGTAGAGCATTACAAGCGCAACAGATATTGCACAGTTCGGTATTAAACCAAAAAGTGCCGCAAACACAGGTTGCAGGGGCGAACTTGACATCAAATATCCGCCTAATGCCTCTGCTGAGCCGCATTTTGCCAAAGCTATGTTTATAAAAAACGTAATTAGCAATATAAATATGCCTATATTAAGCGTATGCACAACAGGGTGCACTATTAAATCTTTTTTGTTTTTACTCTCAAGAGTATGCTCGCAGCAGCCTTTTTGCGAAATTTCAATATCTTGCAGTATTAGAGTTTGTTTCTTTGGAAATATAAAATCAAAAATGTAGCCTGCAATTATACCTATCATAATCTTTATCGCAACAATCGGCAAAACAAGCTTATATTGTTGAGGAGCAGACAACAAAACAGGTATTGCCTCGTCTGATGTGGATAAATAAACCGCAAGGAGTGTGCCGCGGGTGATTAAACCTCTTATATAAAGCACACTTGCAATAATAGAAAAACCGCACTGTGGAAATGACGCTATGATTGAGCCTATAAAAGGTGCATATTTACCTGATTTTTTAACAAAAGATGATACTTTTTCAAAATAAAAAAACTCTACAACTTCTATTATAAAAAAAGTTACAAATAAAAGCGGTAAAATCGCCAATAAATCGCCCGCAGCGTCAATAAATGAGTTTTTTAAAATAATGCCTGACATAATGAGAAATTCTATTACATCAGGACATTACTTACATCAACCGTTTTTGTGATTTATTTATTTTTTATTTTTTCATCAATTTCTTGCTTTGATAATTTTTTTGTACACAAATACCAGTCGTAACAGGTTATATTTTGCTCTCTTTTTTCTTCATCGCTCATTTGATATGCTCTTTTATCGGGAGGAACAATAACATCATCCCCTTCTTGCCAATTAGCGGGAGTTGCAACTTCAAAAGCTTTGCTTACCTGAAGCGCGGTTGTCAGTCTTAAAATTTCGTCTAAATTTCTGCCAATTGTTTGCGGATAATAAATAATCGCGTGGATATTACCCTTAGGACAAATCACAAAAACCGCACGCACTGTTTTTGTATCATTTTGCAACATTCCGTATTTTCTTGCGATTTCTCCATTCTTATCGTCAATTATCGGGAATCTCACATCTGTGCCCATTTTATCGCTAATCGATAAAATCCAACTTTTGTGCGATTCAATATTATCAACAGATAAACCTATAAGCTCCGTATTTATTTCTTTAAATTTTTCGCAATATCTTGCAAAAGCCATAAACTCGGTTGTGCACACAGGTGTAAAGTCTGCAGGGTGCGAAAATAAAATAACCCATTTTCCGCTGTAATCACAGGGGAAATTAACAGTTCCGTTTGTTGTTTGTGCGCTGAAAAAAGGAGCTCTATCCCCGATTAAAGGCATTCTGTACATATTCTTAAACGCCTTTACTCCAAGAGCTCCCGCACCCAGCGCACCTGCAGCAAGTAATATTTTTTTAAACATTTCTACCTCTTTCTTTTTTAAAGTTTATAAAATACCCTGTAAAAAAATTCATCCCCTAGTGTTCTATTAATTTTTGTAAAAAAATTTCAATATTTTATATTTTTCTTGACAAAAAAAATTTTATACGAGCTTTGTAGTACTAATAAGTTTGACGAGGGTATTAAATTGAAAATTAACAGCATTTCTTCCTTTGGTTTTAAAAAAGTTTTAAAAAACACGCAAAATAAGCAAAATAACGTTGCAAATAAAGCGCAGAGCGACCCTATAAACCAAAACAGCCAAAATTACGGCAGTTACAATTTATCTTTTGGAAAGAGTTTTGAAAAAACAAACAAAGAATATTTTAATAAGTCAAAACAATATTTTACACAGAGTGCCAACAGGATATGGCAAAGCGCCTATAGAACAGCACAAGTAAATAATCATGCCCTTGTCAGCGGCGCCCATCTGCTCTACGCCGTTTTAAACGATTTTGACAAATGTCTTAATCAACTTGAAGATGGTACAAAAACATACAATGAGCTTGTTGCAAAAGGAGCGTACGGTACACTTTTTGTCTTTGAAGATTTAATGGGCTCAAGAGGGACACTTAATGATCCTAAAGCAAGGGAGGAGGTTAAAAAAGTAGTAAAAAAATACATAGCAAAAACAAAGCAAGAATTGCAAAATCCGAACATTCCAAAAAGCGGACCTTTTGCACCAAGAATTTCAAATCACCTTGCAGCAGAATTAAATTCCACATATGACCTTGTAAAAGGCAATCTGGGTGACGCTTTTGTCGACAGCATATTCCTTGCTACACTTGCAAATACAAATGAAGTTTCAATCAAAAAACTTATAAAAGAGATGAGATTTGAACTTCAAAAAGCAGTAGTGGTTGATAATAAACCTGCAAAACAAAAAAATCATTTACAATTTTATGATGATAAAGCAGACAGGTTGTGGAAAAATTTAGACCTTGGAAACAATGTATATATAACATATGAAGGCGACAACCAAGAGTCAATATCTCACCTGTTATCAAGCTTTGCTAACCTTATTAAAAAACCGGGGCAAAAGTACAATAACTTAAATGCACAAAATACCGAAATTGTTATTTTCAACAAAAGGTTATCTTTTAATGCTCTTGGCGCCTATGCAAAAGAAGCCAAAAAAGACCCTGATAAAACATATATTTTTGTAATTGACTTTCGCGAACTGGTTGTCAACAGTGCACAAGAAGGTGATGGAGAAGGTAATTATATGGCAACGATATCGCCCGATGAAACAAAATTACTCGAAAACGGCAATCTTCCAAATGTAAGAATAGTTTTGTATTCAAATAAAGACAATTACTATGCAAATACAAAACAAGGGGTTTACATGAGGAAAGTACTCTTAGATTACCCAACCCTTTCCATTCCAACAATTAACGCACAGGATACAAAAGAAATTCTAACAAGTGATAAGGGTATACAATACATTCAGGCAATGTTTAACAAAAAACTCAGCGCAGAAGTTATAGGGCAAATTATTGACATAACAAATGAACATGAAGGTTATTTCCCCGAAAAAGCGCTTGAATACGCAGGTAAACTGATATCTTACTTTATTGATAAAGACGAAATAACGCTTGATGATACACTTATGTATGAAAATGAAATTGGCGAAGCAAAAAGTGTTGATGAAAATCAAGGTTGGTTTAAAGTTATTTCAAATACAGGTAAAAAACTTGACGACATAGCAGGCAGCCCCATGACAAAAGCGGAAGCAAAAAGTGTTGTTAATTTTATAACATCAGATAAAAAGGGTTATGTAAGAGGCTATACAACCTATCTTGACAACGGCACCTCTTACGGCGGCGGCAGAAGGCACGTTGCAGAATGTATCGCAGGGGAAGCACAAATACCGATGATAACAATTAACGCTCGTGACTTTGCTCTCAAGGATATAGACGCACTGAGCCAAAATTCAAACCTGTCAGAGCTAAAAATCAGACAACTCATTGATACCGCAAAGGCCCAAGCAGAAGCTAACAAAAATAAAACCGCAATGATATTTATTGAAAATTTTGACAACTTTGCGTCAAGTCCTTACATTGGAATTTCATCAATATATGAACAAAAAGCATTTTCACAACTTTTGGCGGAAATGGATAACCTGAGAAGAAACAAAGACATAAACCTTGTTGTTATAGGCTCTGCAAACTACCCGCAAGCACTTGATGAAAACATCATGAAGCCTAACAGATTTTTAAATAAAATAGTAATATACTCCCCGCAAGACCCAAAAGAAACACAAGACGTAATAAAATATTATCTTGATAAAAACAATCTGCAGGTAGGTACAAGTGATGAAGAAAAAAATCAAATAATACAAAGAGTTTCAAAGACCTCGGAGGGTTTAAGCGTTGTAGATTTGATTTATATGATTGACAAAGCGCAGGAAGTGTCAAGAGAAAGAGGTAAAAGTGTAATAGATGAGTACGATTTTAGAGAGGCTTATCTGCAAACCACCACAGGCAGAGTTTCATCGAGATTTTCTACCCCAAAAGACAATGAAATTACAGCAAAACACGAATGCGGACACGCATTAAGCGCACAGGTAATGTATAATATTGCTAAAAAAGAAGGTAAACCATGGCGCTTGCCATTCGGACTGGATTTTATCGCCCTTGACCCCAGAGCAAATTATGGTGCCATTACATACTTTAGCCGTCCTGAAAACAATATGTACAGCTTTGAAAGAGTTTTTGCCGATATTGTATGTAGTTTTGGCGGATATTCAACAGAGAAGTATTTTTATGATATGAAGGGCAGCTGGGGCATATATCAAGATATGGACTCAGCTGCAACCGTTACAAAACAAGCTGTTATGCATCTGGGAATGGGTGCAAAAACAGGCAGAATGTCTTTTGCTTATGACGGACTAAGTTATGCAAACATGTCGGAGAGCATGAAAGAAAAAGTCGAACAAGACGTACAAACAATACTTGTAAACGCCGAATCCGTTTCAAATAAAATTATAAGCGCATATTCGGGCTTTGTGGAACAATTCGGACAAAAATATGCAAACAGAGTAGGTACAGGTGATTGCATAATAAACGCGGATGAATTTCAAAAAGAGCTTGAAGAATGGGAAAATTCACAAACCGATGAAAAGAGGGAAGAACTTCTGGCTTTGGAAAATGAAATTTTACATATTATTGAAAAAACCAAAAAAGGCGAACAGGTGACGCTTTAGCATATAACCTTGTGGGCTAATTTACTCGTATTCAAATGCGCAATATAATCTCAACAAAATGAAGATTGTATTGCGCAAAATTATTATAATATTTTTATTTTTCCTTTTACTGCCGGCTTATTGCAAAGATGAGCAGGCACTTGATTTAAACAAAAGAATTTCTTATGTTAATCTGGATTTTTGGCAAAATTTTGATGATGAATACTTGATTTGCTACATTCTTGAGGCACTAAAAAACAATCACAAGGCAAAAAGCGCGCTGTATAAATCCGAACAATTCAGATACAATATACGTTTAAGTCTTGCCAATCAACTCCCGACACTAAGTGTTGCGGCAAATTATTTGGGCTTAAAAGTTCCAATGCTTGACAATTTTGCTGTTAGAAAAAACGGTTTTATTTTGCCATTTGAATTTAACTATGAAGCAGACTTACTGCTTAAAAACGCCGATAAAACAAAATCGCAAAAAAAGCTTTACAAGGCGCAACTCTACGATGAAAAAAGTGTTTATATAATGCTTGCAAGTGATGTTGCAACTACCTACATAAACATTTTAAAGTTTGATAAAACACTTGAGCTTCAAGAAAAAATTGTTCAAAACAAAAAGGAAATTTTAAACAGAGTTCAAAAACGTTACAATTGCGGGACTATATCAAAAACAGAACTTAACGAAGCAAAAAAAGAGCTAAATGACGAAAACCAAGAGCTTGAGAGCATAAAAAAAGAACAAAAATTGCTTTTAAATTATCTGGCACTGCTTTGCGCAAGAAGTGCCTACAATGTCGACGATTTTAAAAGAGGTGAATTTGACGATTTTGCCAAAAATTTAGTTTTGCCGGATGAAATATCATCAGATTTGATTTTTAATCGTCCTGATGTACTCTCATCATTTGAAAAACTAAAAAGTGCAAAAATTGATATAACTGTTGCAAAAAAAGATTTTTTCCCGACCTTTAACATAAAAGGTCTTTACGCTTTTAATACCTTGGGTCCGGGGAATTTCTTTTCTTGGGGTGCGACATTAGCAACTCTTGTGGCAGGGGCAACTCAGGGTATTTTTGAAGGCGGCAGAAAGGTTGCAAATTTAAAATTTAAAAAAGCATACTACAGCGAACTTTTAGAGAATTTTTTACACACAAATTTATCTGCAATAAAAGAGGTTAACGACGCACTTTATCAGACAAAATATGATTTAAAAATACTAAGTGAGGCAAATGAAAAATATCTCGCGCAAAAAAATAACTTTGAACTTGAAAAGTCACGCTTAATTAACGGTGTAAGTGATTACCCGTCGTATTTGGAACAATTTAATCAAACGCTTTTTGAACAGCAAAATTATACGGAAAAAAAGACGCAAAAGTTTTTAGATGCAATCTCTCTTTATAAGTCAGTAGGGGGTGCGCTTTGAAACATAAAAAAATAATAATTATCATTTTTGTTGTCATATTAATTTTAATAATCACTTTTGTAATTATTAAAATGAACAGGAAAAATCCTGACATTTTAACAATTTACGGCAATATTGAAATACGTCAGGTTGACTTGGGTTTTAGAGTAGAAGGTCGAGTTAAAAAACTTTTAAAAGAAGAAGGTGATGAGGTCAAAAAAGGCGAGCTGCTGGCAGTTTTAGATGATATTAGCTACAGGGCAAAATACGAAAAATCACTTGAGGACATAAAACTCTACAGCGCTCAAAACGATAACGCACAATCTGTTTACAAAAGAAATATAGCTCTTTGCACAGATGGCACAACATCAGAGCAAAAATGCGAAGAATTAATCAGAAACAAAGAGGCATCTTGCGCAAAACTGGAATCAGAGAAAAAACAAAACAGAATATATAAAGATGACTGGGATAATACAAAAATTTATGCGCCAAATGACGGCATAGTAACAACAAGAATCGTAGAAGAAGGTGCTGTGGTAAATTTATCCTCTCCTGTTTATACAATTTCACTTAACAAGCCCGTATGGATAAGAACATACATATCGGAGAAAAATCTGGGCAATATAAAATACAATATGAAAGCGCTTGTATACACTGATTCAATCGACCCTAAAACGCACAAAAAAAGAAAATATAACGGCAGAATAGGCTACATTTCACCTGTTGCGGAATTTACCCCAAAAACTGTTCAAACGGAAGAATTAAGGACGGATTTGGTTTATCGCATAAGAGTTTATGTTGATGAAGTTGATAAATATTTAAGACAGGGAATGCCCACAACAATTGAAATTAATTTAAAGCAAGAGGATAAAAATGACTAACGCCATTGAGATTAAAGACCTTGCATATAAATTTAAAAACAGTAAGTGTTTTGCCCTAAACAACATTTGCGCAAACATTAAAAAAGGGGTAATTACGGGAATTGTAGGGCCTGACAGCGCAGGAAAAACAACCCTTTTAAGGAATATTACGGGTCTTTTGGTGCCAAGCTCGGGAACAGTTAGAACCCTTAGTTTAAATCCCAAAACACAAAAGGATAAAATAAACAAACTTACGGGTTACATGCCCCAAAAGTTTGGTTTATACGAAGATTTAAGCGTAAGAGAAAATCTTGAACTATACTCCAAGCTAAAAGAAATTCCCCAAAAAGACATACAGGAAATGTTTAAAAAACTCTATAAATTTACAAATCTTGAAGCATTTAAAGAAAGGTTGGCAGGTAAATTATCGGGCGGGATGAAACAAAAACTCGCCCTTGCTTGCGCGCTTTTGGGCAAACCGGAATTACTTATTTTAGATGAACCGTCAGTTGGAGTTGACCCTATTTCAAGAAAAGACCTGATGTCTATGGTACGTGCCCTTAGCTCTGAGCACACAACAACAATATGGTCAACTTCTTATATGGATGAGGCTCACAGCTTTGATGTTTGTATTGTTATGAACAAAGGAAAAATCATCTACTGCGGCAAACCTCAGGATTTGGGAAATGATACAAAAAATTTTGAAAACAAAGTAATTGAGCTTATGGGCGGATACAACAAAAAAGATTCAGCCCTTGCAAAGGACTTTGAATTAAAAAAATACGATATATTATATCCTATTGAAGCCGATAGTCTTGAGAAAAAATACGGAGATTTTTATGCGGTCAAAAATAACACATTTTGCATAAAAAAGGGTGAAATTTTCGGGCTTTTGGGTCCAAACGGTGCAGGCAAATCAACATCTTTTAAAATGATGTGCGGACTTATAAAACCAAGTTACGGCAATGCAAAAATTATGGGGGAGGACATTGTCAAAAATCCCTCAAAAGCTCGTTCCTACATTGGTTATATGGCACAAAAATTTTCTCTTTACGGCAATTTGGACGTATTGGGCAATCTTAATTTTTTTGCAGGCATATACGGACTTTACGGCAAACAAAGAGATGAGGAGATTAAAAAAGTAGTCGAAGTTTTCGAGCTTGAACCGTACTTAAAACAAGACGCAAAAGAGCTCTCGCTTGGCTTTAAACAAAGACTCTCACTTGCATGCGCCATTATGCACAAACCGCCCGTTTTATTTTTGGATGAGCCGACATCAGGTGTTGATCCTATTGCAAGAAAAGAGTTTTGGTCACATATAAAAGGACTCTCGCAAAGAGGTGTCACAACAATGATAACAACACACTTTATGGATGAAGCTCACTACTGCGACAGAATAAGCCTGTTTTTTAAAGGAGAAACAATTGCCCTTGGCACGCCTGCAGAACTAATTGAGAAAGCCAAAGCAAAAAACATGGAGGAGGCATTTTCAATTTTGATAGAAAGGTCAAAACAAAATGAGCAGACTTAGTGCGCTTATAAAAAAGGAATTTTTCCAGATAATCAGAGATCCCTCAAGTATTATGATAGCTTTTGTTATGCCTCTTATGCTGCTTTTAATTTATATGTACGGCGTAAACCTAGATACATCAAGGATAAAACTCGGACTAAAGTTTGAAGATATGACTCCTGAGCTTTCGACCCTGATGTATGCTTTTAATACAAGTAAATATGTAAGGGCAAGCGTTTATGAAAATACGGAACAAATGTATAAAGATTTAACAAAAGGCAAACTTAACGGTTTTGTCGTTATTCCAAATAACTTTATGAAAGATATTTTAAGAAAGAATACTGCAAACGTGCAAATAGTAACAGACGGCTCTGAAGTTAATCTTTCAAATTATGTAAAAAGCTACCCCGTAAGCATTATTCAACAGTGGCTCAATGAGAGCGTTTATAAATACTATGGCAAAAAACCCCTTATAAATGCTCAAATTCGCTATTGGTATAATCAAGACATCAACAGTCACCACTTTATTTTACCGGGGTCTTTGGCAATTACCATGACACTTATAGGAATGCTTTTAACCACCCTTGTAATTGCCCGCGAATGGGAAAGGGGAACAATGGAGGCTGTTTTATCCACACACATCACAAAAACCGATATAATTTTGAGCAAATACATACCTTATTTCATCTTGGGTATGATTTCTATGGCATTTAACGTTTTTGTATGTGTTGCAATATTTAAAATACCTTTTCGCGGAAGTTATTTTATTTTATTTCTCGTAAGTTCTCTCTTTTTGTTTTCTTCTCTCGGGATAGGGCTTTTTATTTCTTCAAATTTTAAAGATCAGTTTCTGGCAAGTCAAAGTGCGCTTTCAATAGGCTTTTTACCCTCTCTTTTATTATCGGGTCTTACTTTTCCAATAAGCTCCATGCCTCAAGTTTTACAAGAATTTACAAAAATCATTCCTACCAGATATTTTGTAACTTTTATACAAAGCGAGTTTTTAACGGGCACCATTTGGCAAATAGTTTTATTCAATGCCGTTTTTCTCTTTGTTTTAGGCACTTTAACATCTTTCATTGTTTATCGGAATATAAAAACAAGGGTAGAATGATGACAAGAAGAATTTTTTCCCTTATTAAAAAAGAGTTTTTAATCATCTGGCGTGACCCCAAAAGCCGCATGTTGATTATTTTGCCGCCTTTAATGCAGTTGTTTGTTTTTGCTTATGCAATGACAATGGAGATAAGAAACATCGATGTCGCTGTGCTGGACAGGTGCAACACTTACGAGTCAAGAGAGCTTATCTCAAGATTTCAAAATTCAAAATGGTTTAGAAAATTCATTTTTGTAAATAACGAAAAAGAAATAAAAGAGAAAATTGAAACCCAAAAGGCACAAATCGCGCTTGAGATTAACAGTGATTTTTCTTCAAACATAAAAAGAGGCAAAAGTGCCGATGTACAAGTAATTACAGATGGCAGACAAACAAATACGGCAGCTATTGCGGGCTCTTATGCCGCAAATATCATAAACGAGTATTCAGCGGAATTTGAAAAAGGCAAAAAAGCTCAAATTGATATGCAAATAAGGAGTTGGTATAATCCTAATTTAGAGTATATGTACTACACTCTTGCCTCTCTTGTAGTGCTTCTTGCAATGGTTATAACACTGCTTTTGACTTCTATGTCAATTGCAAGAGAAAGGGAACTTGGGACTTTTGATCAACTTATTGTTTCCCCTTGTACTCCTTTTGAAATACTTTTAGGCAAAACAATTGCCCCTATGGGAGTTGCAATGTGCCTTGCGACCTTTATGGCGCTAATTGCGGTTTTTTACTTTAAAATGCCTTTTAGAGGCTCAATAACGCTATACCTTTTAAGTACAATAGCAGCACTTTTATCTATTACAGGAGTAGGGCTTTTTATCTCTGCACTTTCAAAAACCCAGCAACAAGCAATTTTAGGCGCTTTTACATTTCAAACGCCCGCCTCCCTTTTAAGCGGTTTTATATCACCCATTGAAGATATGCCAAGAGTCTTTCAATATATAACCCTTATAGACCCTCTGAGGTATTATATGGTAATCGGAAAAGGAATATTTTTTAAAGGAATGGGGTTTTACGATGTTATGACAAACACAATTCCCCTCATACTTATAGCCGTTGTAACGCTTGGTGGAGCCCTGTGGCTTTTTAACAGACAACTCGACTAAAAAATAAAGCAGCTCTATAAAAAGAGCCGCTTTATTTAAAAAATTAAGGTTAAATTCTGTTGTGCCAAACTCCGCCGTCTCTGTCAATTATCGCATCATAGAATGACCAAAATCTAAAAATACCTGTTAAACCCAAAAGTGCATGAGTTACAACTTTATCCTCGTGTTGGTCGTTAACAATTTGACCCAACCCCGGCCAGATAATTAAAGACAGTAAGCTTGCACCTACAGAGCGCGCACTTACATGCCCGTCAACACCATGGGTTCCCGCAAAACATGGCGCACTCAATGCCAAAAGGCAAAAAAGCATTGAAACAGTTAAAGTCTTTTTCATACAATCCTCCAATCGTTTTTATTTTATAAGTGCCTGCACTTCTTTAAAACAAGGGTTTTTTGCACCTTTAAGCCAAGCAAAGAGCACCATCTCAAGCGTACATATTTTTGCGCCTTCCTGTCTTAAAAGCTCCATAGCGCACTTGAATTCGGATTTCTTCCTTGATGCGCATATATCTTTTACTACAAAAACCTCATATCCTTCATTTAAAAGCCCTAAAGCCGTTTGCAAAACGCAAATATGAGATTCTATTCCGCATATTACAACTTGTTTTTTGTTGTGCCCTTTTATATTTCCCAAAAGATTATTTTCCAAAAGCGCATTAAACGCTGTTTTTTCATAGGGAACATAATTTTCCAAAAGAGCATCTCTTATGCCTTGAATTGTCTGACCAAGACCTTTTGGGTACTGCTCCGTTACAATTACATTTAAACCCAGTGTTTTTGCAGCCGCAACCAGTTTTTGAGATTTCTCCGTAATTTGTCTGCAAACATCATCCTCGAGCATATTTGTAAGTTTTTCTTGAATATCAATTACAAGGACAATTGAATCGTAAGTATTTAACATATTTCACCCCCGTCACTAAAGTATAACAAAAAAATAAACACTCGTAGAATATTTTTAAAAATTTTCTTTACAAAGAGGCACTATAAAACCATAGTTTATATTTCCACCTTCCAACGATGAAAAAACATGCCCCCTGTGTACTTTTACTATTTCTTTACAAAGTGACAAATTTAAGTCTGTTCCTATGGTATTGTATTTTGCAACTCCTGCTACGCTTTTTTCAAAAATTTGTTCCAAAATTTCCTCGGACATATTTTCACATTCATAATTTACACAAAGCGACAACTCTTTTTCACTGTCTTGCAAAATTACATTTATCTCGCTGTTTTTCTTAACACGACAAATTGCATCATAAATCAAGTTTTTAACGGCAATTTTCATAGTTTTCTTGTCTGCATACACAGTTTGCGATTTTACTCTTGAAATAAATTTAATACTCAGTCTTTTTTTTGATGTATCCGAAGATTTTTCTACAATGCATTTTCTAACAAGTGCACAAAAATTGAGTTTTTGAAAAATATTCTCTACCTCACCATTTTCGTACTTGCAGCACATCAAAAGTTCGCACATCATCTTATATAAAAATTTAGACGATTCATATGTCTGCATAATTATCTCGCTTTGTTCTTTGTTAAGAGCGCCGAAAACTCCTTCTAAAACAAGTTCTAAAGAGCGCATTTGGGCAATTATCGGTGTTTTTATATCATGAGTTAATATTTGTATAATTTTTTGCATACTTACTGATTCATTTTCACAAACGTATTGCATATTCTTAATTTCTCCTTTATACTTGCCTAACCATATAACTATAAGAACAACTTTTTTTATATTGCCCACAAGACTAATATTGAGCTAATATAAATATTATTTAAAAGGATAGTTAAAAGACATGAAAACTTACGAAACGCCAAAAATTGAAAAGATGCTCGGACAGGTAGACAAAAACGAACAGATAAAAGTAACCGTGGTAACAATTACTTACAACCTCATTAAATCCGGACGTTCAAAATTTTTTAAGCAATGCATAGACTCTATATACTCTCAGACTTACGGCAGCATTGAACACATAATAATAGACGGAAATTCAAACGACGGCACTCTTGAAATGTTAAAAAAAGAAGCGCCAAAATCCCTGGTATACTCTGAGCCCGATGAAGGTATTTACGATGCTTTTAATAAAGGTATTAAAAAAGCAAGCGGCAAATATATAGCCTTTTTAAATGCTGACGACTATTACACAAGCGAAAAGTCAATAGAGTGGTCAATAAAATATTTAAGTGCCACAGGGGCAGATTTCTCCTACTCTCGCAGCTATTTTGTTGATAACAACGATAATATTATTCATACAAGTGAAGTAAAACCAGAGCTTTTCTATGTGAGAATGCCTTTTTGCCACCAGACAATGATTACCAAAAAAGAATCTCTGCTAAAGGTCGGAGGGTTTGATAAAAGTTTTAAACTCTCTGCTGATTATGATTTAATAGTAAGGCTAATACTCAATGGCGCAACTTGTGTTGAGATACCGCATATAATTGCAAACTTCAGATATGGCGGACTATCTTCATCTAATGATAAACTAAGCCGCGACGAATGTGAAAAAATTATAAAAAAACATTTTTTGGGCGAAAGTGACGATAATGTATTTTACAATACGTTCTACAGGCTATACATTCCAAAAACGGTGTTTGAAAAACTTGAAAAATCAAACGCTGATTACTTTCTAAAGCAAAAAATTAAAGATTACATACTCAAAAAAGGGGTAGACTTAGGCAGGTTTATCTACATCAGAGAGGTAAATTTCCTTGCAAAAACCCAGAAGAAATTTAAACTCTTTTTTGTGCCGCTTTTTAATATCAAACTGAGAGAAAATGTAAAAGAATTTTACCTGTTTAACAAAATAAAACTCATGCAGATTGAAACAACACCCGATAAGGTGTATTTTAAAATGTTCAACATTACATTTTTTTCAACTCGGGATAATGATGACGAAAAATCCTTCTACCTCTTTAGCATTCCCGTCTTTAAATACTACAGCTAACTTATGTAGTTCTCATACTCATGAGTCGGGTCAATGTAAGAGTATACTTTGTTCCATCTGTTTTGCCAGCCCTTTTCAAAGACCTGTTGAGAAGGGTTGTTATCTACTATACTTATGAATTTTTGCTTCCAAATCTCCATAAGCTTGTCTACATCGCCATTTGCCCCTTCTGCCAATTTTTTTGCAGTACCTACACCATGTGCTGCAGCCATGTTAAACAATACAAAGGCATAAGCCGCGTTTCCGTTGTCGGCGTACTCTTTTGCGCCCGACGGTATATAGTAGAGATTATAATATATATCATAAACTTCTTCCTGAGTAATGTCTTTTACATCGGCATTTGGGTCGTTTTTATACGCCCGATAAGTTGCTTCCGTAACCCCATAGTTTGTTTCACCGCCACTGTCTAACGGGTGGTTTGAATATCCGCCTTCATAGCCCAAAAATACACCCAACATCTCGTCAAAATCAGCATCAAGGTTGTAGTTTTTGCCGCTTGTACCACTTTTGGCAGCATTATTCCATCTTTCGTTTATTGCAGATTGAACATCACTTGTGGCAACTTTTTGTGCCAATCTTGTTTTAAGTGTCTTAAAAGCATTTGAAAAACTGCCCGAAATTGAACTTTGTATGCCGTTTTCTTCTTCAATCGGGTTAATGCTGTCCGTAATACAGGCAAAATCGTCAAGAGAAAGGCTGCTGTAGTCTGAATCAAGTCCTCTTAAACACTCTATAGCTTCTTTTGCCTCCTTGTCAGTTATTGTACCGTCTTGATTTTCGTCAAAAATGGCAGAATAAACACTGTTTGAATAAAGCAATTCCAACAAACCCCAAAAGGCAAAGAGCGGACTTTGCGTATCTTGCAGGGCATTATGAACGGCAGATTGTGACAAATCAAACTCCATAATTTCATCTACACTTTTTGTAAAAACCGACTCGTCCTGTCCTACAATCTGAACTATACGTTGTTTAAAGTCCTCACCCTTTGTAAAGATTTCAACATCTTGCTGTGCGGCACGAGCTTTAATCCTTGCCGCAACATTTTGCGCATAATTAAGTTTTTTACCTATAGCACTGTTGTCTTCATAACTTCCTGACAACTTTATTGCACTTAGTGCTTTGTCAAAACTCTCTGATGACATTTGAAATCTTCCCCTTGTTATATATAAAAAGTATTTTTTCAGAGAAAAATTTACAAAAATTTCAAAAAAGTTTTAACAATTTTTAACATTAAAAAGATAAGATATTCTTTATCATTTCTAAAAGTTCGTTAGTATTATTTGCAACATATTTGTTGTTTAAAGTGAGCAAATCTTTGGAACAATAGCCCCAACTTACACTAATACAAGGAATAGAGGCATTTTTTGCAGTTTGTATATCAACAAGAGAATCTCCCACATAAAGCGCATTATCAGGCTCACAATTAAATTCTTTTAAAATTTTAAACACACCTGTTGGGTCGGGTTTTCTCGGGCAATTTTGTGATTCGCCAAGCGCTGATGATACAAGAGAGCCAAAGTATTTTTCGCATAAATTTTTAACCGCACTGTCGTATTTATTGGAATTTACACCGACTTTTACATTGTTTTCTTTTAAATATTTTAACAAATCCAAAACACCATCATACGCCCTTGTGTGCCGCATTGCATTTTGCGAGTAATATTGTCTGAACACAATTAACATTTTTTCAATTTCACTATCGCAATATTTTTCGCCGACAGAGCGTTCAATTAGCTTTCTGATTCCGTTACCGACAAAGTTTCTTACTTCATCAAGAGTTCTTTTTTTATAACCAAATTGCTCAAGTGTAAAATTTGTAGAGCAATACAAATCATCAAGAGTATATAAAAGCGTTCCGTCAAGATCAAAAATTACACATTTCATATTTAATCCTGCATTTTATCCAGCAAATTTTTTATTTCTGAAATCTTATTTTTTGCTTCTTCTCTATCAGAAAAAGACTCACTTACACACTCCTCAAGGTGTGTTTTTAAAATATTACTCTCTATTCTTTTAATTGCACACCTCACAGCTTTAAGTTGAATAATAATATCAGGACAATACCTTTTATCCTCAATCATTTTTTTAATACCCTCGAGTTGACCTATTGCGCGATTGAGTCTTGGTATTTCATCTTTATGACTCGTTTTTTCGTAGAGCTCTTTCTGTTTTTTATTCTCCATAAAACAATTATACGATAAATTTCATTTTTAGCTTTAATGTATTTTCAAATGTTTGTCAAAATTATAAAAATATGATATAAAAAGCTAAGTTCAGTTTTCTATAAGGCTAAAATCTTCGGGTAAATTTTCCTCTATCTTTTTCACAAATTCCCAAGGACGCACCCCAAGAGCCTCTGACAATTTAAAAACAGTTGTCAATTGCGGATCTTTTATACCACGCTCAATGTGGTTTAAAAGCGAAGTCGAAATTTCATATTCAGCCCCTAAGAGATAGTTACTTTTTGCTCCCCTCAGCTCTTTTAGTACCTTGCCCGCAGCAGCGGTTATTATTTTTTTATTTTCGTTTTCTTGCATTTTTTAAATAATAAGTGTAATATGTTTCTATCACGTTCACGAACGTGATAGAATTTAGTTTAATATTACAAGAATTAAGATACGAGGGGAGAGTTTAAAAATGACTCCAATATTTTTGCGCACTTTTAACAAGTTTAAACACAAAATAAGAGCCTTTACACTTGCCGAGCTATTGGTGAGTATTTTAATTATCTCTGTGATACTTACACTTTTGGCTCCTGTTATTACAAAAAGAGCAAAGGAGAGTTTTAGTGTAAGCTCAAGCAGAGAAAATGAGAGCAGATTGTATTTATATGATATTAATGACTCTGACTGTACAAGTTCAACAGATGGTACAAATTCTCTTGATTGTGTATTTAAGGTACCAAATAACAT
>DVJQ01000068.1 GCA_018716625.1 Candidatus Galligastranaerophilus intestinavium
GTGTTTGTTATGTCAAAAATTTTGCTGTTCGTAGCCCAAAAAAGCCAACCTTCTTGCTCTAACATCGGACATAACTCTTGACCCAGACTTCCTGTTGCACCTGTAACCAATATTCTCATAAAATAATTCCTGTCTGTTTACTTAGTAAAATTGGGGGAAATAATTTTTATAAAATCATCCTTTAATCCATTTATATATCAAATATATGTGTTAAAATCAATATAATGAAAAGAATTGTATACATAATTTTAATTTCAGCCCTAATTGTCTTTACCCTAAAAGGTTGTCTGAAAAAAGATTTAGGATATGACAGCGATGTATATTTGGGTGATGTAAGACCGCTTGAGGTTATAAAATACGATTTTGAAAAACCAAAGAATATAACAATAAACAATGTTGACTACCTGCAAGCAAGGGGCGAGGTCGGTAAATTCGGCGGAGAAATAATAACTTCCACAATCGGCGAAGGCCCTAAAACTTTTAACCCGTTTAATGCAAACGACAATACATCCGCGCAGCTGGCGGGGATAATGTATGACGGATTATTTACAACCGACCCTTATGATGGCTCAATTATTCCAAAACTTGCAAAAAGCATTGAAATTTTACCCAACAAAAAAACATACATTGTACATCTTCGCCATGGTATAAAGTGGTCTGATAATAAAGAAATAACAGCAGACGATGTTGTTTTCACATACAAAACAATAATCTTTGGCGGCTTTGGCGACACAGCAACAAGAGATTCACTCTATATTGAGGGCAAATTGCCAAGCGTAGAAAAAATTGACAAATATACGGTTAAATTTACCACTCCAAAGCCCTTTGCGCCGTTTTTAAGAATGCTTACCACTCCTATTGCACCAAAACATGTTTTTAAAATTGCAACAGATAAAGGTAAAAGCTACTTTAGAAGCTATTTAAGCACAAACGCCAAACCGGAGGACTTTGTGACCTCGGGCGCATTTAAAATATCCGAATACGTGCCCGCACAAAGGGTAATTTACAAGAGAAATCCAAACTATTACATGGTGGATAAAAAAGGACAAAAACTGCCATATTTAGATAAATATATAATTTTAATAGTAGGTGATTTAAACAACGATACCCTAAAATTTGAAGGTCTTGAAACAGATGTCGTAAATCTGCAAGGCTCAATGGTAGCGCGCTACAGAGAACTTGAAAAACACAGCGACTTTACACTCTACAACCTTGGGCCAACGACAAATACAACCTTTATAGTTTTTAATATGAACACAAGAAAAAACAAAGAGGGAAAATATTACGTAAGTCCCGTTAAACAAAGGTGGTTCGGAGATGTTAATTTCAGAAGCGCGGTTGATTGGGCAATAGACAGAGAAAATCTTGTCTTAAACGTTTTATCGGGCGTCGGCGAACCGCTTTACAGCGCAGAATCAATCTCCAGTATATTTTTAAATGAAGAAATAGCAAAAGGACACGGTCAAGACATAACTTATGCAAAGGAACTTTTAAAAAAATCCGGATTTTATTTAAAAGACGGTAAATTATACGATAAATTCGGCAACAGAGTCGAGTTTGAACTTTTAACAAATGCCGGAAATACTCAAAGAGAGGCAACAGGTGTTAGTATAAAAGAAGATTTGCAGCAGCTGGGCATGAAGGTAAATTTCAAACCTGTAGAGTTTAACTCGCTTGTTGCAAAACTTTCAAATACTTATGATTGGGACGCGATTTTAATTGCGCTGACAGGCAACCCTCTTGAACCGCATTCGGGGCACAATGTTTGGACTTCTGACGGTGCACTACACTTGTTTAACCAACGAAGTGATGAAGATTTGAAAAGTTCAGATAAGATATTGCCTTTTGAAAAAGAACTTGATAGAATCTTTAAACAAGCTGCTCTTGAACTTGATTACAAAAAAAGAAAAGAGCTTTATGACAGATATCAACAAATTGTTGCAGAGCAAAACCCTGTAATATATCTCTACAGTCCTGCAAATATTGTAGCAATAAGAAAAAAATTCAAAAACATTTACCCGACAGAGTTAGGTGGCATATTACATAATATTGAAGAAGTTTACATAGATTGAGGAGAAAAAAATGATTGAAAAACTTGCAAAAATTCAAGTAGCAATGCTGGGGCTAATTTTAGGTCTGTGCCTTATTATAGGCGCGTCTGTACTGTCAAGCAATTTTAAAAAAAATGAAATAACCGTAACAGGCTCAGCTTATGAGATTGTAAAATCGGACAGCGCAAGCTGGAAAGTTCAAGTATCAACCAAGGCGCCGACATCTGTTGAAGCATACAACAAACTTATGGCTCAAGTGCCTACTGTAGCGGAATTTTTAGTTCAATCAGGCATTAAAAAGGGACAGATTTCATATCTTGGCATAAATAATTATCCGACTTACAAAAGGGATTTAAAAGGCAACTACACTCAAGATGTAGCTTTTTATAATTACGATCAGATACTGAAAATCACCTCCGACAATCCTGATTTGATTAATAAAGTCTATCTTGAAATACCTTCACTCATCCAAAAAGGCATAACTCTGCAGGCTTTTGCGCCCGAGTACCACTACAGTGAACTTAACAAGAAAAAGGCAGAATTGCTAAAAGCTGCAACCGCAGACGCCAAAGTGCGCGCACAGGGCATGCTGCAGGCGACAAACAACCGCGTGGGGAAAATTTCATCCGTCAAAATGGGCGTTATGCAAATAACTCCGTCTGATTCAAACGAAGTTTCCGACTGGGGAATAAATGACTCAAGCACAATAGATAAAAAAATAACCGCGGTAGCAAATGTAGTTTTCTCGGTAAAATAATTATTTTGTTTTATACAGCTAAAACGGGGCTTTTGTCCCGTTTTTTGGTGGAATAAATTATTGCATAACTCCGTTAGACTAAACACAACTCTCTTGTCATGTGCAACTTGTTTTAGCATCTTTGTAATGTTGAATAAAGTAAACGTCTTGCCGAACACAAAACAACAAGACCCTGAAACAAGTTCAGGGTGACAAATAAATGTCATGCCGAACTTGTTTTAGCATCTTGGTAACAGGTGCATAGATTTATAAGACCCCAAAACAAGTTCAGGGTGACAAAAACAAACAAACCCAAACACAAGTTTGTACGGCAAATTAATTCTGTAAACACTGTTGTTATCTAAATACAATAAGCATAATGCCAAAATATTAATCAAAAAGTAAAATTAAAAAGCTCTGAAATTTCAACATCAAGGGCATTTGCAATATTAATCATGGTTTTTATCGTAACATTTGCTTCGCCCCGTTCAATTTGACCGATATAGTTAAAATTCATATCGACAAGTTCAGCAAGCCTGATTTGTGAAAGTTTTTTTGACTTTCTTACATATGCCAATTTTGCACCAAATTTTTTTTCTATATTTTGATTAATGCCCATATAATGAGCATTATAAGCTTTGTTATAACATTTTTCTAATCACTATTAGTATATAATTAATGACTAATAACTATTAATTTATGTAACAAAATATTATTTTTGTATCAATAACCAAAATATAATGGTTTTTATTAATAAGTAACAAGTCAAACACACACAAGAAAAGGAGAGTAAACTATGTACACACAAGCAGTAGAATTTGGCGCACAAATCGCAAAGCAAACATCTAAAAATGGCGCAAGCGTCGTTGAAGCAGGTGCGCAAGCAGGGGAAATGGTACGTGAAAGTATTTTTGAAAGCGGAGTCGAAGGCGCAAGCGTCGTTGAAGCAGGTGCGCAAGTAGGCGAAGAGGTTCGCGAGATGTTTGGCAAAAAAGACGAGGGCTTGCTCGACAAAAGGGTAAATAAAATACCATTAAGCGGCAATATTTACCTTGATGAAAACGGCAATCTTAAATTAAGGAGTGACAAACAAAACAGTGCTTCAAAAACACTTCTTTATATAACCGAGCTAGAAAATGAAACTCCAACAAAAGCACACAGGCTATGCTAAAGTCGTAAAAATGCACAGATACTGTAATTTTAGTATCTGTGCATTAAAACTTAACCCTTATAAATAATTTCAATTTCATTTCCGTCGGGATCTTTTATGAAAGCAATCCTTTTAACGGTTATACTGCCATCCTCGTTTTTTAAATCCAGATTAAAAGGCTCGCCGTACATAAGCTCATAACCCATATCATGCACTTTTTTGACAAAAGCTTCCATATCTTCGCACTCAAAAGCAAAATGTCCGAAAGTTTCACCTGTTTTGTAGGGAGTAGTTGGTTTTTGCCAATTATCGGTAAGTTCAATTTCAGGGGCGCCTTCGTATTGCGCCAAAAAGTACAATGTGCAGTCCTCTAAATCTTTTTTGCTCTGCAATTTTAAGCCGATTAAATCTTCATAAAATCTTAGAGATTCTTTTAAATTATTTACTCTAATCATTGAATGTAAATATTTCATTTTAACTCCTTTCGCAAAAAATGAGCCTCAAATCTCTTTAAGGCTCATTTTTAAAAATGATATAAAATTATTATTCAATAATTTTATCTACAACGCCGGCACCAACTGTTCTACCGCCTTCACGAATTGCAAATCTCATACCTTGTTCGATAGCAACCGGAGCGATAAGTTCAACGTCCATTACAACGTTATCACCGGGCATTACCATTTCGCCGTCGAATTTGATTGAACCGGTTACGTCAGTTGTTCTGATGTAGAACTGAGGACGATATCCGGGGAAGAACGGAGTATGACGTCCGCCTTCATCTTTTGTCAATACATAAACGTTAGCTGTGAATTTTGTGTGAGGGTGAATTGTACCGGGTTTAGCAAGTACTTGACCACGTTGAATATCTTTTTTGTCGATACCACGAAGTAGAGCACCAATGTTATCACCAGCTTGACCTTGGTCAAGAAGTTTTCTGAACATTTCTACACCTGTTACAGTTGATTTTTTAGTTTCACCAAAACCAACGATTTCAACTTCGTCACCAACTTTAACAACGCCACGTTCTACTCTACCAGTTGCAACTGTACCACGACCTGTGATAGAGAAAACGTCTTCAACAGGCATCAAGAAAGGTTTGTCAAGGTCGCGTTCGGGAGTCGGAACATAATCATCAATTGCATCCATAAGTTCCCAAATTTTGTCAACCCACTTGTCTTCGCCGCGTTGAATTTTAGGATTAGCTTGAACAGCTTCCAAAGCTTTAAGAGCTGAACCTCTGATGAAAGGAATGTTGTCGCCGTCAAATTCATATGAAGATAACATTTCGCGTACTTCCATTTCAACAAGATCAAGAAGTTCTTCATCATCAACCATATCGCATTTGTTCATAAATACAACAAGGCGAGGAACACCAACTTGACGAGCAAGCAAAATGTGTTCACGAGTTTGAGGCATTGCACCATCTGTTGCTGCAACTACAAGAATCGCACCGTCCATTTGAGCTGCACCTGTAATCATGTTTTTAACATAGTCAGCGTGGCCGGGGCAGTCAACGTGTGCATAGTGACGTTTGTCTGTTTCGTATTCAACGTGTGCTGTTGAAATTGTAATACCACGCGCTTTTTCTTCAGGAGCTGCGTCGATTTCGTCGAATTTTTTAGCTTCGGCTTTACCGGCAGCAGCCATACAACCTGTAATAGCAGCTGTTAACGTAGTTTTACCGTGGTCAACGTGACCAATGGTACCGACGTTAACGTGCGGCTTGGTTCTTTCAAATTTTTCTCTAGCCATAAGATAGATTCTCCTTTTCTTATCTTTTTTGTTTATTGGTTTTGATATAAAAAAGTTTGGGCAGGGGTGGATTCGAACCACCGTAGTCGTTAGACGGCAGATTTACAGTCTGCTCCCTTTAGCCACTCGGGCACCTACCCGTATAAATATATCGTTCGAATTTTGTTTTACTAACCGCTTGTAACCTGTATCATAGGCATTTTAACGGCTGCACCTAACGGTTGTGTGTTGCAAACCTTTTTGATTTTTTTTGCCTGAGCAATTTGCCCTTGACGAGATTCGAACTCGTGGCCTCTCCCTTACCAAGGGAGTGCGCTACCTCTGCGCCACAAGGGCCTGTTTTAAAAAGCGGTTACGCAATTAATGCCACGTAATTTTTAAAGTACAATTGTAAAAATTGCCGATGGAGGGAATCGAACCCCCAACCTACGGTTTACAAAACCGTTGCTCTACCATTGAGCCACATCGGCATTTCTACCTTTATATGTACAATATTATTAAGGACAAGACAAACTGTCAAGCAAAATTTATATTAATTCTAATATTTTAGAGTATATTTTATACTTTAGTTGCAAATAATGCGAATTTTTGGGCACTATAGCCCCTTTGCAAAATTCTTTTGCAAAAGTATATAGCTTTTCATCAAAGTTAGTTTTTATAAGCCAATAATTTAATAAATCTGCACATTTTTTATAAAAAATTTCTTCAATTCCAAAGCTATATTCCCTTGACATCAGCAACGCCCTTGAAAGCCCATCTGAAATTGAATTTGTCAAAAGTCCTTTATGCCCCTTTCTGTAAAAATAGCATGGTTTTTTAAGATAAGAAAAACTTTTTGCGAAAAATAACACTTCATAATAAAAAGGTAAATCTTCCGCGTATTTTAGCTCTTTAAATTTTATGTTGTTTTCAAGCAAAAAACTTCTTTTATAAAATTTTGTACAAACTTCATAGTTTGTACTATAGAGTATTTTTGCCGGAGTTTTTTTATCAAAAGGTCTTTTTAATTTGCGCAATTTTTTTAGTCTGTATTTTGGGTTAAAATACCTGTATTTATTTTTATTCTGCCAAAAAACAACATATGGACAAAATAAAACATCTACTCTGTTTTTTGACAACTCTTTGTATGCTAAATCAAGCGCATTGTCTGCAATCCAGTCATCACCGTCAAGGAAAAATACATACTCGCCTTTGACAACATTTAAAGCTTGATTCCTTGAGTGCCAAACTCCCATATTACGGTGCGATTTAAGGATTTTTACCCTGTTTGAAAATTCTTCTGCAATTTTTACGGTATTGTCAGATGAGCAATCATCGACTATAATAATTTCACAGTTCCCCAATTTTTGGTTTATGACACTACAAATACACTGTTTAATGTATTTTTCTGTGTTATACGCAGTTATTACGATTGAAAAAAAAGGCTCTTTCATATTATAATTTTACAATAAAAGTTCATCTGTTATAATAAAAAAGCAATTTTGTGAGTAGAGAAAGAAATGCAGGTTATTCAAACTATAAATGATACCATAAGAATCCTCTTTAGCCCCATTGACGAGGACTTCAGGTTACTTGATTTTCTCCTTGTACAAGAGGGAGAAAACAAATATCTTGCGCAAATTATTGAAATATATGACGACAAATACGATGCTTCACAAAATGTCGCGAGAGTTAAGTTATTTTTTAAAGTAAACAACAAGGGCGAAGTATACGGATACGACCACTTTACGCCCTCAAAAGAATGCGAAATAAAAAAAATTAAACGAGAAGAAATTTTAACTTTTATAAATGAAAACAGAGAAGCCCTGACAATAGGTTTAGACTATGCAAGTCAAGAACCTCTTGATATAAATATAGAATTTTTAAAAAATAATGCGGTAATTTTTGCAGACAAAATAGAGCACTCAAACAATATCTGTGCACATTTTGCCACTACCCTATCACGCTACAACAAGCACAGCGTTATTTTTGACTTCACAGGTGCTATAGATATTAAAAACGCCAAGAAATTAAAAATTACAAAAGATGTAAAACTCCCGCTTAATTTTTACACAATAAATTATATATGGGAGAAGGGCTTAAAAACAGCCTCTCTTGAAACACAGGCAATATGCCGCGAAATATTCAATGAAGTACAAACCTACGCAAAAAGCGCACCTGAGGGTTTTATACCCTTCAATAAATTTCTAAAAGTAGTTGAAATTCAGTATAAAGCAACGCCAATAACTGAGTTGACAGTACTTTTAAATAAATTAAAAGGTTATCAAAAGAATAATATATTCGCAAATTCCAAGAAAGATTTTGAAAGTATAGAAATTTCTTGCAGGGAAAATGATGTTACAATAGTTGACTTTTCAGAGCTAAAAACTAGCTGGCACAAGGAATTTTGTGATTTTGCAATAAGAAGCATAAAAAATGCTTTTGTATTTATAAGACTTAATGAAACAAACTCGGATGTTGATTTAATTAACTTTATATACGACAAAAATCCGCAAATAAATCTTGTACCGAGCATTTCATATTCATACTCAAAAATGCCTCATATAATAGAGCGTGCCGACAATTTTATCCTTTTGCCCACGCTAAGCCCAAGACGAGATTTTGGAGCAGCAAACTTTGAGTTATCTTCTATTGCAAACGACGAGTGCATACTATTTGGCAAGGATAGTGAAAACTTTATTTTTACAATTAAAAACGACAGATTTTCAAACACTGACGAAACTGACAAAAATCCACCGAGAAGAATTAGACTTAAACTTGATATTGACACAAACAGTCCAAAAGAAAGACTCAGAACAGATATAAATAACGAAATTGAAAACGACTTTGAGCAACAAGCAAAAGAACCTGTTTTAACGGATGAGGAGTTGGAATTTTTTGAACAGCAAAAAGAAAAGCTTGAAGCATTGGAGGAAAAAATCCTCATAAAAAAGTCTGAGGACAGCAGCTTGGAGTCTCAAAGCTGCGATAAACCAAAAATTAAAACGGAAGAAATTTCAAAAGACAACTCTGCAAATGATACAGAACCTGAGGAAGAAATTTCAAAAGAAAGTTTCTTGCTTGATTCAGATGCACAAGAAATCCAAAAAGAGCCGGCCCTTGAAGAACAAAAACCGGATGAAATCTTGGCAGATGAATATGACAACAGCAAAGAAACACTATCCAATGAAAACATTCAAACACCTCAAGAAGATGGCTGTGGTGTAGAAGATAATATTTTAGAGGAAGAAAATTCACAGGAAGTACAGCCCGAAGAATTTCCTCAAAATGTCGACTACCCAGATGAGCCTGAAAGCGATATTAACAAGGAAATACTCGAAGGTGAAATTATAGAAGAAGATGAGCAAGAAAATTTTCAAAAAGCTGATGAAGATGACTCGGAACCATTGAGCGAACTTGCAAAAGCAATAAGAGAAGATGAGCAAAATGTTACAATCAGTCTTGATGATGAGATACAAATAACAAAAAACTACAGCACAGAAGAAATTATTGACATAAAAAGCGAACAAGCCCAAAGTATAGAACTTGAAGCAACTTCGGGCACACTTGAAGAAGGTTTGGAAGATGAGCCAAAGGAAGAAATTACGCAAACAAATGAAAGTTTAGCAGATAACGAAGAAAAACCCAAAGAAATTGATATTGCCATGCAAACTTCAGATACTGCTAAAATGCAAGAGGAGAGCGAGGAAATACAACCAAGTTCTTTTCAAAATATTCTAAGCGAAGAAGAATACAACGCTGAAGAAGAAATGCAGGATGATGAAACTCTCTCTCTTGAGGATCTTGCAACACAGTCGGTAGAAAATGCATTTAATGAAGTCATGGACACGCAAAACAATAAATCTGAAAGTTTGCAAAAAGACCTCAGCGGCAAACTTGTTGTAGATGAAAATATCGTTATTGATCTTGAAAAAATAAAAGAGCATGTAGACACTCAAGGGACAAGCGAATTGCCCATATTCAAAAACACAAGCGCCAAAAAAGAGCCTAAAAACTTTAAAACAGGCGACATAATAGAGCATGATAAATACGGAACTGGCGAAGTTGTAAAAGTTATAAACTATGCAAATCGCTCACTTTTACAGATAAACTTTAAAGAAGTAGGCAAAAGACTTCTTGACCCTGACATTGCAAACATAAGAGAGCTCAAACAAGACTAATCGCTCGCAAAAGTAAACAAAATAAATCTTTTACTGTCTTTAGATTTACTTCATAAATTCATTTAAATCAACGAATTCAACAGCTTCCTCTATAGAGTCAAAAATATGAATTATATTATTTAAAAAGACAAAATTCAGTGCCTTTTTGATATCTTCACATGGTTTTACCAATATAAAAAGACCGTCTTTTTGCGAGGTAGCTTTGTAAACATCCGCAAAAATACTTGCATATCTGTCAGAAAATATTTTTATATGCTCAAGGTTAAAGATAATATTGGGCTTACCGGTCAAGACATTTGTAGTAGCCTCTTTTAAAATCTTATCCAAGTATTTCTCATTATTTATTTTATAGATTGTCATAACACAAATAGTGTCATTGATGTAGTACTTTTGAAACTCCTCGCTCACAACTTTATTCGTAGAATTGGAAATAAATTTCAAAATACCTTCATGCCATTGCGGTTGTTTCGGTATAAACTCATCCACCCCGCATTTATAGCACTCTTGTATCATTTTGGTGTCATCCGTACCGGATATAACAATGAGTTTAAAATCTCTTTCTTCTTCGTTTTTAATTTTATTTGCCTGAGCTATAAGTTCAAATCCGTCCTTTGCATCAGGCAAGAACAAATCTATAATCAAATAATCTATTTTTTTCTTTTTTAACTCGGTTAAAGCCTCTTCCTTGTTTCTTGCAACATAAACGTTCATGCCAATTTTTTTAAGCATGGATGTAAGTTGATAAATGGATAATTCCATATCATCAACTATAAGTACGTTAATGCTCTCTGCAGTAAAAAAGCTCAAAGGGTAGTTAAAAAAGTTTAACTTTCTCTCAAGTGCTATAAGCGCACGAGAAACGGTTTCATTTTTTTCTATTTCCGGATTTACATCTATTCCGGACAACTTTATTAAATTCAAATACTGATCGTGTGTAATTTTTATTTCATCTTCCATAATCCTAATTATACAATAATATTGAGAAAATGCCACAAGAAAAATTTTGTAATATAATAGTCCATAAAGGGGACAATAAGGAGCATAAAATGCAAGAAACACTAAACACAAAAGCATTCGGTAAAAATGATATAAGGGGTATTTTTCCCTCTGAAGTTAATTCTCAACTTTATTTTTATGTGGGAAAAGGTTATGTAAACTGGGCAAAAGAACAATTTTCAAAAATGAACGGGCAGAGAAAGCCAACTGATGAAATGCTTTTTTGCGTATGCATGGACGCAAGGCTCCATTCAAAAGAACTTAAAGATTCCTTAATTCAAGGCATTTTATCCACAGATGCAAATGTTTTGGATTTGGGTCTTGCCCCCACTCCCTTGGGTTATTTTAGTGAATTTGCCAAAATAGACAATGAAACTCTGGAAGGCAAAAAAGTAAACGGTGCGCTTATTGTAACAGCCTCGCACAACCCAAGTGAATACAACGGGCTAAAAATGACATTTAACAAAGCCTCCCTAAGCGAAGAACAAATTAAGGAAGTAAAAGATTACACTCTAAAGGCTTTTGAAAATGCAAAAGAAAGCAACTATCGTACAATAAGATGCGGTTTTGACAAAGAATATGACATAATATCAAATTATTGCGATAAAATTTCAGATATGTTTGACAAAGTCGGCGCAGGCATTAAAGTAGTTGTGGACAGTGCCAACGCAACAGGAGGACTTGTTGCCCCGCAACTGTACAGGGAACTCGGGTGTGAAGTTATAGAGCTATTCTCGGAACCTGACGGAAATTTCCCAAACCACCATCCGAACCCTTCTGATGAAAAAACGCTCGACTCCATTAAAAAAGCTGTTGTCGAGAATAAGGCGGATTTTGGTATAGCCTTTGACGGAGATTCCGACAGAATAGGCGTTATAAGTTCAGACGGCAAAGCAATATCAGGCGACAAGCTGCTTTTAATATACTCGCTTGATCTTATAAACGAATTAAAAGCACATGGAGAAACTCCAACAATTGTAAGCGAAGTAAAATGTTCGCAAGTTTTATACGACACAATTAACAACTCCGGCGGAAATGCCATTATGTACAAAACAGGTCATGGCTACATAAAATCTAAAATGAAAGAGACAGGGGCGCTTTTAGCAGGTGAAATGAGCGGTCATGTATTCTTTAAAGACAGGTATTTCGGCTATGACGACGCAATTTATGCAGGTTGCAGACTGATTGAAATTGTTGCAAAAAACAAAAAGAGAAGTCAAAATTTTGATTTAAAAGACCTCATTTTACCTTTCAACAAGGTGTATTTATCTAATGAAGTAAGGCTAAAATGCCCGAACGAATACAAAAAAGACGTTCTCGAAGAATTAAAAGGTAAAATATCTGATGACTTTTTCAATTCAAAAATAAAAGAAATAGTAACAATTGACGGATTGAGAATAATCTTTGAGGACGGTTTTGCACTAATCAGGCAAAGCAACACAGAGCCTGTTTTCACCCTAAGGTTTGAAGCAAATACAAAAGAGGGCTGCGAAAACTATCAGGAAAAATTGTGCAGCTTAACTGAAGAACTGGTTAAAAAACATGCACAGACAAAAGTATAATATTATTAGACTTTGGGACAACTTTAACTTTAGTAACAATTGACTATAAAAATTAGAGTTAAAGTTGGTATAATCAAAATATGAAAAAATACATTTGCAATTTTATTATAACGGCTTTAATGTTTTCACTGTGCGGCTTTTACACACTGTGTTTTGCTGCACCTGTTTTAAGCGTTGCGAACCATTTATCAAAAATTGAAAATGACCTTTGGGGTTTTGACTACAAAAGCGAAAACGAGTCAAACCGATTAAGCAGAATAGAAAAAAATGTATTTGGACAGGCAAACACAAACGACACTATTGAAAAAAGAATTGAAAAAATAAATGCGGCACTTGGCATAGAATCTCAAAAAGAAGCTCTGAGCAGCGCAGGAGAGCTTATGCAAGAAGAAGTCGAAGGAGTTAAATACCCTCAGATTGATCAACTTGAACTGAAACTTTTTTCAAAAGTTTATGATAAGGAAAATATTTACAAACGTATAGAGCGCCTTGAAAAGAAAATTTTCGGCTCAACTCAAGAGGGTGATTTAGCCTCCAGAACGGACAAATTAAAAGGTTATCTCAATATAGATACAACACCAAAAACAGTTTATACTAAACCTGATAACTACGGAATTAAACCTCCAAGCCAATCAGATTATTATGGAGCCTATGACCAATACAGCTCTTACGATTCAGACATCAATATACAAATATCAGGACTTGAAAACTCGCTTTTTGGCAAAACTTTTTCTCAAGACCCCCTTGGTCTAAGGTTAAACCGACTTGAGAGAAAAATATTTCAAAGAGATTTCTCCTCAGATGACGATATAATGCGTATGCAAAGGCTGCAAGCTGCGGCAAGCGCCAAAAAAACCGCGAAGTATTACGATATGAACAAAGCCCAAAAGTTCACATCTACAGGGCTTCAAATAGGCACACTCATCCTTATGATTCTTGCAATGATATTATAGCGGGCAGTTGATTTTTATACAAAATCATAAGATAATACTTCTATGGATAAAAGTATTAAAAAAATCGGGGCAGCTGCACTGCTTATAGCAGCGACTCTTGGTGCAAACGTTTGTTTTGCGGCTATGACAAAAGAATCTGTAAAACTATACAAAAGTGCACAAAAATTTGAATCACAAAACAGATACAAAGACGCAATTGACTTAATGGAAAAAGCGCTTGGTACCTCACCTGATGACATAACATTAAATACTAAACTTGCAGGTCTTTATGCTCAGGTAGGCGAGTATGACAAAGCACTTGAAGTTTACCAAAAAACACTCAGATTAAAACCTGATGACGGGTTTTTATATGTCAGCATAGGAAACCTGCTTGAGCAAAAAGGCGACTATGAAAACGCCCTTTTATCTTATCAGGAAGCACTTTCGCTTATGCCTGATTATAAATACAACTACTTAAACATTGCAAATGTGCAATACACCCTAAAAGACTACCCCAACGCAATTAAAAACTATAAGATATTTTTGGCTTCATACCCTGAAAACACAAAAGCTGCGGCAAACCTTGCCACATGCTATCTTGACTCAAAAGACTACAGAAGCTCAATTGAAGCTTTTGAAAATGCCATTAAATCCGAACCGAACGAATTTAGCGAGTGGGGAAGCTACGGATTGGCGCTTTTAAGGGATGGCAAATACAGCGAAGCAAAAGATGCCTTTGATAAAGCGGTTAAAATGAACCCTTCAGACTACACTTCATATGGCAATCTTGCAATTGTTCAATCCTACTTAAACGAACAAGACAGTGCTTATGCCAACTTTAAAAAAGCTTTTGAACTTGAGCCTAATTTAAACTCGCTAAAGTTTGATTATGCGGTTCTTTTGACAAAAATGGGTAAATACGACGAAGCCATTGTCGCATATAATGATTACTTAAAAAGATATCCCAAAGATACAAACGCCTACTTAAACCTCGGTATTTTGTATAAAACCGCTCAAAAACCGAAAGACGCTATTGCAGTACTGCAAAAAGGCGTCAAGCTTGATGTTACAAATACCGATATGAAAAACGAACTCGGCAAAAGCTACTTTGAAAACGGCGAGTATCAAAAAGCAATTATTATATACAATCAAATACTCGTACAAAACAAAAACAATCTGCAAGCACAATACAACAAAGCTCTTGCGCTGCAGGGAGCAAAAGAATTTAAAAAAGCAGAAACAATATATAACTCTCTTTTAAAAGAGCCTGTTGAAAATTTATCAAAGTACAAACTTGAATATCCTGCAATTCAAAACTCGCTTGCTTCAAACTACATTGCTTGGGCAAATTATTACAATTCAAAAAAAGACTACAAAACAGCAAAAGAAACCTATGCAAAGGCGCTTGCCATAAATCCGGACAATACAAGAGCCTACACAGGTCTTGCAAAAACATATGAAAATATGGGCATAAAAGATCTGGCTGTTGAAAATTACGAAAAAGCAATTCAAATTGACCCTGAAAATGCCGACATTTTTAAGGAGTACGGAGAAACACTTGAAAACCTTAACGATCTTGAACTTGCACAAAGCGCATTTTCAAAAGCAATTGAAATAGACGGTAAATATGCTGATGTATACATACTCTCGGGCGACAATTATCTTAAACAAAAACAATTCGAACAGGCAATAGAACAATATAAAAAAGCGCTTGAAATTGACAGAGATGATGCAACCGCAATTAAAATAGGTAATTGCTACAAATACCTCGGTCAAAATACAAAAGCAATGGAGTATTATACAACTACGCTTGATATAAACCCTATAAATGAAAATGCTTATTTTAACATTGGCTTAATAAATTATGAAAACGAAAACTACGAAGAAGCTGTTGCAAACTTCTCCAAGGCAATTGAACTAAAAGAAGGTTTTGCCTACGCCTACTGGGGTCTTGCCTCATGTTATGAAGTTTTAAACAAGCCAAAAGACGCTATATATAATTATGAAAAATATTGTGAATTTGCGCCGGATGAAGATTCAAAAGCAAAAGCTCAGCAAAAAGTTGAAGAACTCTACAAAGAGCTTGTAAAATGAAAAAACTGCTGCTTTTGTTTTGCTTAATCCTTCAAATTTTTACACTTGGCGGGTGCAAAGGCGAGCCTTTTATAGTTTTCAGTGCGCAAGACCCTAAAAACGGGCTAAACAAAAATCAAATAGAATATAATTTTAAAAAAGAACAGCCCATATATTACGCAATTATCTCTCCAAAAGGCTTTGAGGATGATATGCTAAGAATATCTCTCACAAAAAAGGATACAAAAACAGAATTTGGCGGATATACAAACTACCGTAACAAAACAGTAAAACTCAACCGAGAAAATTATTACAGCGATTATTATATAATAAGAGAAGAAGGCATTTTTGTCATGCAAGCATTTAGTGTAAGGAACTTGAACAAAGCCATTGCCACAGGAATATTTCGAGTATATGCCAATTAAAAATTTTATAGAAGATTTGATATGCTATTTTAAAAATAAACTTTTTTCATCAAAATATGTCATAAAAGGCAAGTGCAAAAAGTGCGGACAGTGTTGCTCCACAATACTTTTTTCAGATGAAAACGGTTATATAAAAACGCATGAGGATTTTATAAAACTCCTAAAGAAAAATAAAAGACTAAACAATTTCACAATCAACGGTAAAGTTTGCGATGTGGAAAAAGACAATCCTCAATACGGCGCGCTTTTATTCAAGTGCAAATCATTAAAAGAGGATGGCAAGTGTGCAAATTATTTTTTTCGCTCACTGTATTGCAGGGATTATCCTTCGATAAATCCCTCTTTTATCCAAATGGGCGGAACAACGCTTGAAGGGTGCGGATATTACTTTGACGTAGACAAAAAATTTGAAGAATACCTGAAAGACTAAATATCCTCAGGAACTTTTACTCTGTAATATTTCAAATTTTCAAAAGCACTTGTCTGCTTGCCTGCTTTATCAGGGTTTTTTATAGTCAACTTGTCATATTTAATTTTCGAGTTGTCTTTTCCGACCATAAATAAAACATCAAAAAGCGCTCTTTCTCGATAAGTATCATACGAAAACGCAACCTTTATATCCTCGGGCCCTGCTACCACATAAAACTTGTTTTCAGTCAACAAGTCTTTATCAGGGTTATCTCTTAAAATGGAAATCGTTCCCTGATAACCAAGCGCCAAATACTTGCCAAGCCTGATATTTTCATCTATTGATATAAACTGTTTACCGTAAATATACTGGTCAAATACCAAAGGGCTTACCCCGTGAACACCTGCCATACCATAAGATATTCTTGACCCCCAGTTTTTAACTCTTGTCTGCACCGAAGGACCAAACCTTACTACACCGGTTACATCTCCGGTACCATAGAGTGTAGCTCCTGTCTGCGCATAAGCATATGTTCTTATATACATATCCTGTTCATCGTTTCTTTTTTCAAAAAGCAATTTTGAAAGTTCAGCCTGCCAACGAAAACGAGCAGTACCAAATCTGTTGTCTTTTTCTTCAAGTCCGTAATCAGTTACATAACCGCCTGAAAATCTCTGTTTAAATGTAGCATCAAGATCTTTTATTCTATATGCCTTATCATAGACAAGTTGCGCCATATACCCAGGTTGCCTTCTGCCAAAAAACCATTCATCAAAATAAGCATGACGACCGTAATCTATGTACCAATTGTCATTAAACTGATATTTACCTCTAACAATAAAATTCTCGCTTGAAGTTGCGTATGCTGCCTCAATAAGGTTTCTTTTTGATCTGTATCTTGCTATACCGCCTATACCGATTCCGGAGTCATAAACAAGGGCTGGCATAAGTTTTAACGTGCCGCCAAAAGGCACCTCTGTAGCATAACCCCAACCGAAGTACGTACCAAAATCTCTTATCATACCTACCTCGGGTAAATTTGTTTCGATAAAGGCATGGTTTTTATCAGTTAAAATTTCAGCCGAATGAGCCGTTGCTATTTTAAACTTTTTATAATAAATTTCAGCATCTTTAAGAGTCACAGTGTCATGATCTCTTTTGCTCTCAATTATTATTTCTTTTGTTTTTATTTTTAGAGGCTCGCTGCGTTTTTTCTTTAAATCCATTGTCACAAGCTCGTCTTGAACAATATCTTGGTCATAATAACCAAAACCTTTTGATTGCAGGGTCAAATCAACATTTTTTGCAAGCTCGGTATCACCGTTTAGCATTTGAATTTCATTAGCATAGGCATAGCCTTCTTGCGCCCTTATGGTCATCATACCCATAACGCCTGTAGGCTCATTCATAAGAACATTTTCCTCATTAAGGTTAATGCTCATAAAATCACCTTTTAGGGTTGAGCCGTTTTTATCCAGAATAACATTGTCAAAGAGCCTTATTATGTTTGTATCTCTGTTGTAAATCGCTTTATCGGCACTTAGTGTGGTTTTTTCAGGATAAGTAACAATTTTTACATGTCCTCTTGCCTCTATTTCGTTTCTATCCTCAAAATACTCCATCTCATCCGCATCAAGTGTAAGGTTTTGTTTTGATGTTTGGGCACTTAATTCTTCTTTTTGCTCCTTGGCTTTTTTACTGTCTATTTTTGCTGCCTCATCCGGAGTAATTGCTTTTTCTTCTTGAATTTCTTGTTTTTCTTGGACTTTTTCTTTTATAACATCAATTAGGTTAGGTACTTCGACCCCGGGGCCCTCATAGAGTTCCTCTTGTTTTATTCCGCCAAAATTAACATCTGTTTTCTCCACAACTTCCTGTTGAACTTTATTTGGATCAACAGTAGGGGCGCTCACAACCTCAAAGGCATGCGCCGCATTAAAACAACAATTAAACGCAACCAATAAAAAAGCAGGTAGTATAAGTCTTTTAGCACTTTGCACGTTGATGTAAGCTCTCTTCTATAAGACTGACCACAAGTATTTTAGCGTAAACATAAAAAAAATACACCATGTAAAACACCTATTATCTTGGTATAAAATTAAAAGGATTAGTCGGATTACCGTTTTGACGAACTTCAAAATGCAGGTGCGGGCCTGTTGAATAACCTGTTGTACCAACGTTTGCTATAACTTGTCCTTTTACAACGGTTGAGCCGACACTCACTCTGTAACTGTTAAGGTGGGCATATAAAGTTGTGGTAGGAACTCCGTTAATTCTGCCATGATCGATAATAACAACTTTGCCGTATCCGCCATACCAGCCGACAAAAATAACCTTGCCCGAGTTGGCAGCTTTAACCGGAGAGTTCATCGGCATGCCAAGGTCAACACCGGAGTGAAAAATCTTTCTTTTGAATATAGGGTGAACTCTCCAACCAAAAGGAGAAGTAACAGAGCCGCCCACAGGACGGATAAAACCGCCTGAAACAGTTATTTTTTGTTGCCCCTTTTCGGATTTAACGGTTTGCTTGTTAATCATCTCGGCAATTTCGCGACTTTGACGAGCCAAATCTCTTTCGGCTTTTTCCCAAGTAGCGCGGTCTGTTT
>DVJQ01000069.1 GCA_018716625.1 Candidatus Galligastranaerophilus intestinavium
ATATTAATTTTGCGATTCGAACCTATTGCGATACCGCATTTGCAAGCAAGCTTACAAAGTCGCAACAGAGCAAATTTTTTGTATTAGAAAATATTAATTTTTACGAATATTCAAAAATATTATTTTGCTCAGCAGGTAGAGCCCCTCCAAAATAAGTATTCTCTTTTTTATATTAAAATATGTAAAGATATTTGACATATTTTCTTGTGTTATTTTTTTCTTGTATTTACAATTATATTTGTAGTAGTTGTTAAAGCGAGGTTGATAATGAGAATTACAGGTGTTTCCCCTTATGCCTACAATAGGCCGAATGTTAAATTTGCCAACAAAAATAATGGAACGAATTTTGGTAAGTTTTTAGATAACGAATCTAAAGATGCTATGTATGCAAAAGCAAGACAAGTAATGGGTAATAACAAAGATGAAGTTGAATTTTACGTTGGTTCGCTTGAACAGTCGAAAATTCTAGAAATTAAAATGGGTGCAGATGGTAAGGTAAAGGGCAAGTTTACCATAGCAGACGACCCTTATTACAAAAGATATTGTCCGCTAAGATTTTATGAACAAGAAGGTTATCTTGAAGATATGGAATCAGGAATTGCACCTTTGCGTGGATTGCCTATGTTGCTTTTTACTACAGAAAGACTATATGATGAGTCTTATATGGAATCAAGGCGTAAAAGTAGAGAAAACGATTCCGATTCAGTACCTACAATCCAAGACAGATATGCAGGTTATAGTAGTTATGCCGAAATGCGTGCTGTAGAAGACGCTTACGGTATAAGATTAACTCCTTAATTTTTTAGGGGCAATTTTTATTATTTACATGTTTTATAACTTTGTGTGTAAGTTTTAAACTGTATTAAAAATGAATATTGCCCCAAAAAAAATTAATATTGATAAACAGACTTTTGGATCTTCATTGCCTAATGCTGATGATATGCAAGCGCTTAGTCGTTTTGCAAACTGCTCTCTAAACAGGCTTTACGATAAAGTAGTCGATGTGACAAAAGAAAATGCGCCGGAGCTTATAAAACAAATTGGTGATTATAGCTATGCTCTAGATGACTCTATTTTGAGAACTGCTAAACTTTCACTAAGATCTTTGTTGACAATGCCACTTGACGCACTTGATTTTATTATTCAAAAATTTCCCGATTCAAAATTGTATAATCTTGAATTTTTAAAGAAGCATAGGGAAATTAATGAAATTCAAGACAAAATTAATGCTTTTCGCGGTATCCAAAACAATGGACTAAAGTTTATTAAAGACGCCATGCCAAAGGGCGCAGCTTATCCTACGTCAAATGTTTGCGGCGAGTATTGCAAATCTATATGTTCTAAAATATCAAGCAGATATAACAAGCTTCTAAACGGACAGATGGCAGTTGACGTTGCAAACTATGATACGAAACGCGAAAGATTTGTTACTCGTCTTGTATCAGGATTTACTGCTGCATTGTTTTTGGGAAATGATTTTTATAATAAATCAATTCAAAAAGGCAAAAGCAAGGATGAAGCAAAGAAAGAACAATATTTAAAGCAAGGACAGGAAATAAAAGAAAATATATGTGAGGCTCTGACTCAGTTTGCAGTATTTTCATGTTTTTCAAAGACTGTGAACTCAAGCGTGTGGGCAACTGCACTAATAAGTACAGGAATTGGTCTTGCTTCAAGGGTAATTTCAAGAATTTCCTCTAAAATGCCAATTGGAAGAATAGAAGTCCCTGACTCAAACGGCAAAAAAATGCTAAAGATGGAAGATTTCTTGAATTCTATAAAAGATGGCAGGGAGCCTGATTTTGCGCAAGATACAAGTGCAGATAAAAATGGCAAAAAGCCGGTTCTCAGTGCCAGAAATATTCTTCTGTTTTGCGCTTTGAGCATAGCGGGCGGATACGGATTTAGAGCTCTTTCAAAACATACCGATTTGGGCAAGAAAGTTGTTCAAATTTTTAATGATTATTCCAATAAAATGAATAAGGGTACAATGAAAGAGGTTGTTTTAGATGAAGACACCTATAACAGATTTAGCCAATGCTTATTTAAATGCAATAATTCAAACCTGTTGGATGGAGTTAGTGAAATAATGAAATCTGATAAAAACGGCAAAAAAAGTCTTGTAATAGGCTATGACTACGTTACAAAAAAACTCCCCATAATTGGACTGGAAGTTAGGCTTAAGGATTGGCGCGAGTTAAAAACAGCACCTTTTAGATTTGTAAAAGAACTTCTTACTTATCCTTATAAAATTGCAACCAAACTGGAAAATGGCGTAAAAAATACTGCTGCAAAATCAAAAGGTTTGGCAAAAGAGGCAGAAATTGATGTTAATGACCCATACCATATTATGAATTTATACAAACGTTTTTTAGAATTTGAATCAAAATATGGTAAGGATAGCGACAATCTTATAAAAGAATTTCAAGCTTATATTGATAAAATGAGAGTTTTATCAAACAATAATATTACTTCTTCTAAAGGAAATAATTCAAAAATTGCCGTTATAGCACAAACATTGGGCACGCTTACTGGCATGTGGTTTAACATGAATGATGAGTTTAATGCCTCTGTCAGAAACGGAAGCACTAAAGAGCAAGCCGAAAAAGACGCAAGATTAAGAGGAATTAATAAATTCTTCAGGATGAGCGTACAGGTAATTATTTCAGGCTCTCTAAACAATTTATTTGTAAAACAATACAACGAATCGCTTTTAAATTCAGGTCTTGTAGTTGCTGCAAGTACAATACTTACGGATGCCATGTCAAGAATTCTAACAGGCATGCCTGCAAAGAAAATGACAAAAGAAGAACTTGATAAATACCAAAAAGACCACAAAGAAGGTATTATGTCTTGGTATTACAAGCTTATAGATAAATTGGCTTCATAATTATCATTTTTCATAATTAAAAAGACCCTCTTGTGAAGGGTCTTTTTAATTAGCGGGAGACGAGGCTCGAACTCGCGACATCTTCCTTGGCAAGGAAGCATTCTACCACTGAATTACTCCCGCAAACAGCGATAAGATTATGATACATGTTAAAAAAAATATTTCAAGTATTTTTTTATAACAATTCCTCAAAGACTTCTAAACATTTGCAGGAGTTGAGTTTTCACCGCTAATGGCAGCTTCCTGCTTTTGCTTAGTGTTGTTGAAATTTATGTTAAGGGCTGCAATTGCAGCTGTTGAAAGAATTGATACGGCAGCACCAAGCCATTTTAGCGGTGCATTTTGTTTTTTAAAGGTACTTTTTGTAGATTCTTTTAAATTTTCAACAACTACTTTTTTACCCGTTGTTCCAATAAGGGTTGAAACCGTACCAAGAGCAGCTACACCTGCAAGTGCGGAATTTATTTTACCTTTTGTGTTGCCATCTGACTTGGAAAATGTATCTTTTATCTCAAGCGCTTTAACTTTTGCTTGATTGACAAAGTTTGCAACTTTGTTTTCAGATGTATTTGTCACCTGCGGTTTTTGTGTATTTCCTTGTATTTCTAGCATATTTATCAACTCCTGAGTACTTCTTTAGTTTAAAGTAAGCTGAATATTTTTTTTGTACATTTTTTAAAAAATTTTACATTTCTTAATTTTTGCTTGTTTAGCTTGTTTGTAATAAAATGTTATTGCGCAATGGAGCTAAATAAGGAGATAATTTATGCGTGAATGTTCACCCTTACACAAAGAAAGATTAAATTATAAACCAAAATTGGCAGGTGTACTTGCCGATGGTATTAAAAATTTGAAAATTATATACGGTAAAAACACAACTGCGGTTAAAGATGCTGATGAAATTCAAAAGCTTTTTAAAGATGTATACGGTCAACCGCTTGTTAGTTTTGACAAAGAAGGTGAACCTCTAAGCTTTGAACAAAAAAACGTAGGTGTTATATTGTCAGGCGGGCAAGCCCCCGGAGGACACAACGTTATAGCAGGTTTGTACGATGCACTTAAAGCTGCTAATTCAAATAATGTTTTGTACGGTTTTTTGGGCGGACCTTCTGGTATTATTGAGAATAAATATGTAAAATTTGACGATGAATTTATTAATAAATACAGAAATACAGGTGGTTTTGATATTATAGGTTCCGGCAGAACAAAACTTGAAACGGAAGAACAATTTGAGAAGGCTTTGCAAAATTGTAAAGCACTTAATATCAACGCTATTGTTATTATTGGCGGCGATGATTCAAACACAAACGCTTGCATGCTTGCTCAATGGCTAAAAGCTAAAGGAACTGGAATCCAAGTTATCGGTTGTCCTAAAACAATTGACGGTGACTTGAAAAATGACCAAATTGAAATTTCTTTCGGTTTTGATACTGCTACAAAAACATATGCGGAACTTATTGGAAATATTCAAAGAGATGCTAATTCTGCAAAAAAATATTGGCACTTTATAAAACTTATGGGACGCAGCGCTACTCATGTAGGTCTAGAAGTTGCGCTTCAAGTTCAGCCAAACATTACGCTTATTTCTGAAGAAGTCGAAGCAAAAAAACAATCTCTTGAAAGCATTGTAGATTATATTACCGATATCGTGGTTAAACGTTCACAAATGGGTAAAAACTTTGGTGTAGCCCTTATTCCTGAGGGGCTTATCGAGTTTATCCCTGAAATGAAGACTATGATATCAAATCTTAACGATCTTCTTGCAGTTCTTGAAAAAGACGAAAAATTTGTAAATGCTCAAAACTCGGAAAAGTACAAAATTATCGAATCAAAACTTGAAGGTCAAAATGCAAAAGTATTTAACTCTTTGCCTGAGATGATTAAAGCTCAGCTGCTTATGGACAGAGATCCTCATGGTAACGTTCAAGTTTCAAAAATTGAAACGGAAAAACTTTTGATTGAAATGGTAAAAGAAAGGTTAAAAGCCCTTAAAGCTCAAGGAAAATATAACGGTAAATTCTCTGATCAGGCTCACTTCTTTGGTTATGAAGGAAGATGTGCAATGCCGTCCAATTTTGATGCTGACTATTGCTATTCGCTGGGCTATAACGCTTTTGCTCTCATTCAGGCAGGTCTTACAGGATATTTATCATCCGTTAAAAACCTTACCGCTCCTGCAAGCGAATGGAAGGCAGGCGGTGTTCCGTTAACTATGATGATGAATATGGAAAAACGCCATGGGGTTATGAAACCCGTTATTCAAAAAGCACTTGTAGATTTAAATGGCCCTGTATTTAAGGCATTTGAGCAAAGAAGAGAAAAATGGGCGCTTAATGACTGTTATGTATTCCCGGGTGCTATTCAGTACTTTGGTCCTTGTGATGTTTGTGATGTTACAACACTTACATTGCAGTTGGAACAACAAAAAGTTCCCGTTAGTACGAACTAATTATTTGGCGCACAAGTTCTATGCTTGTGCGCCTTTTTACACTTATATAAAGGAATTGAAATGTTAAAAGCAGGAATTGTAGGACTCCCAAACGTCGGAAAATCAACTTTATTTAATGCACTTACGCTTTCTAAAAACGCTCAAAGTGCAAATTATCCCTTTTGTACAATAGAGCCGAATGTCGGGGTAGTAACGGTTCCTGATGAAAGACTTTATAAATTAAAAGAACTGGTTAAAACAGATACAGTAATTCCTACCGCAATTGAATTTGTTGATATTGCAGGACTTGTCAAAGGTGCAAGTAAAGGAGAGGGGCTTGGAAACCAATTCTTGCATAACATAAGAGAAGTTGATGCGATAATTCAGGTTGTGCGCTGTTTTGATGATGAAAATACAATTCATGTAAACGGTAAAATTGACCCTATAGATGACATTGAAACCATTAATACTGAGCTTGCTTTGGCTGATATTTCTACACTTGAAAATCGTTTGAAAAGAATTTCAAAACAGGTAAAAGGCGGTGACAAAGAGGCTGTCCTTGAAAACTCTATTATTGAAAGGCTAATGCCTTATCTTGAACAAGGTAAGTTTATCAATATAAGAGAGCTGTTTAATGAAGAAGAACAAAAGTGTCTGCATCATTTTCACTTGCTTATGACAAAACCTATGATATATTGCGCAAATGTTGCAGAAAGTGATTTGGCATCGGGTAATGAATATGTCGAGAGGGTAAAAAAATACGCAGATGAAAACGGTGCTCAGGTTGTTATGATATGTGCGGGAATTGAATCCGAGCTTGTTGAACTTGGCGAAGAAGAATCCAAAAATTACCTGAGAGAATTGGGCGCAGACTCCTCGGGAATTGAAAAAATGATAAAATCCGTATATGACCTTTTGGGTCTTAGAACGTATATTACTGCCGGAGAAAAAGAAGTCCGCGCTTGGACAATTACAAAAGGAACAAAAGCGCCGCAAGCAGCAGGTGTTATTCATACTGATTTTGAAAAAGGTTTTATAAAGGCAGAGGTTGTATCATACGATGACTTTATTGCTGCAGGTTCTTGGGCTGCTGCAAGAGAAAAAGGAGTTGCAAGACTTGAGGGTAAGGACTATGTTGTTCAAGACGGAGATGTAATGCTCTTTAGATTTGCAAATTAACTTTGACATAATAATTTTTTTGTGTTAGTACTTCCATGTAATCTATACAAGGAAGGTTGGTTTTATATGAAAGTTGAAAAAATTGCCCAAGAGGCATTGTACTTTTCGCATGCCGGCTACGAAAATGATTTACAAACAGCTGATACACGAGATGTAATAAGTGATGATACCAGAATTGACGATAAAATGGATGAAACAATGAAGTATCTTAACGCATTATCTGATGAAAAAAAATGCGATATTTCAGTTAAATTAGACTATAATCCTTCAACTAAAAGAGGCGAAATAACCGGAGAGATAACGGACAAGGAAGGAAAAAAACCGCCCCGCCATGTTAGAGTTTCAATAAACTCAGAGAATGAAGGCAGTGTTATTGGTCATATAAATCAATTTAAAAATAGTTGCAGTGCAATTATACGTTCTTAACCCGCAACGTATTCTATATACCTTTCAAGTGCCTTGTAACCATCGTAGAATTCGCCGACAGCAGTTGCATAGTTGCTTGCGCGTAAGAATTTTAGTTCCTTAACTCGAATTTCAAAAATTTCATCTGCGTATGCTTTTACGTATGTGTCGTTTGAGTTTGACCAAATCTTCAGTTGTTCAAGTTGATGATTAATTTGTGAAATAGTTGAATTTTCAAGTAAATCAAAGCCGTATTTTTTTAAAATAGAGCGTTCATAATTGTTGATTCTTGAATGTAGTGCACTAAAGCCAAAAATCCTTTTAATAACCATGTAATTTGCTGCGATTTGTCTATGTTTTTGAGGTATTTGACCGCGAGCAATCAGAGATGACATACTCAAATTGTCATATCTGCCATATACATTTCTTTCCGTTTCGTTCTTATGTATTTTTTTGGAAAATTTTTGAAACAATTTCTCTATTCCATCTACTCCCAAGCTAATTATAAAATAAAAAACCGGCATGGTTTTTATTCTTAAACAAAAGTTACATTTAGTATATTATTAATATTAATTTTTGTAAATATTTTTATTTATATGTT
>DVJQ01000070.1 GCA_018716625.1 Candidatus Galligastranaerophilus intestinavium
TCAAACGGTAGTAACGGAAATACATCATACATTGAAGTCTATAGCTCTGATAATGTCCTAAAGTGGGGTATTAGAGCCTCTGGCGGATACGCGGGCGAAGGTGCAAGTTCATCAAGTTATGGTGAAGGCGGGGCTGAAAGGTCAATTGCCTCATGTCAGCTGTATGAAAACGGAAGCTGGAGAAGTGTTAATTGTACGGGTATAGGCGCTAAAGGTCTTGACGGTACAAAAGTGGAAAGTGCAAGTTCAACCAACACTGCAACAGGTGGCAGTGGTGGAGGATCAATGTATAATTCATCAACTGTAATCGGAGGAGGCAGTGGAGGAAGTATAAGTTCAGCTAATGGATACAATGGAAGTGTATACGGTGCAGGTGGCGGTGGAGCAACAATAACGTTTAATTCATCAAATAATGCCGTGCGAGGCACGGGAGGCAGAGGTGCAAACGGTGTTGCTGAGATTACATATGATATTATCCGTCAGGCTGCGGGAGGAGGAGCAGGCGGAGGCGGAGCATTCGTCAGAGCGGATAAGATAAAAGTAATATCAGGTAAAGAATATATTGTAAAAGTAGCATCGGGAGGTGCTGCAGGTTCCGTTGCTTCAAGCGGAGCGGACGGGGGAGTAAGTTCGGTAACGTTTGAAGGAGTTACTTATACATTATCCGGAGGTAAGGGAGGAAGTATAGGAACAAGTGCAACGGATAGTGACGATGTTATACAGGGTATCGGAGGAGAAGGAGGAATAGTAAGTTCTAATGTATCCGATACATCCGATGTTGAATACAAAAACGGATTAAAGGGAGATGATGCAAATACGTATACGACAGATAGCGGATTTATTGTATCAAACGGAGGGAACGGAGGAACATCCGGACTTGATACAAAAGGAGGCTGCGGAGGATTATTTATAGATAGTACGATATGTACAAATACAAATGTAAATGCGGCATATGTGAACTTCACCGCTCCAAATCAAATATATGATACCGCTCAATACGGTGCTGCAGGTGCAGGCGGCGGAGGGGGAGGCTGGAGTGAAGATACTCTTAACTATCCCAACCCCGGAGGAGGCTCGCAAGGTCAGAGCGGGTATGTGTATATTAATTGGGTTAAGTATAAAAATTAAATGATAAATATTTTCGTATCTTAATTTGTGAGGCGCACTCCAGGTAGTAACAATTTACCAAATGCGCCTCTTTTTTTATCTTATTCTTTGTCCAAATCTGTTGTAACTCTTTATGCCGCCAAGACCGTTTCTGTATCGGTATGAAGAAGGGTAATAACCGTTATTGTAATAATAAGTGCGATTATAAACTCTGTTTGGAAAAGTAGCGGATGGCGCATAATACCTGTTATTATAATTTCTGTTTGTAGTATAAGTACCAATTTTGTTGCCGTTCGCGTCGTATCTTGTAACAATTCCGGGGAAAATTGAGCGCACCGAGCCTGTTTTGTTGCCATACCTGTCATAAGTATTGTAATTTGTAAAAGCCATTGCAGTACAAAAGGAACTTGATACAAGCCCAAGAGCAACCATTGCCGTAAGTAATTTTCTCATAATTAAACACCTGTTAATCTGATTGACACTAAATTATACAAAGCAATATGAAAATTTTCATAGCCCGTTTTTATAATTACAGGATGTATAAAATACATATTACTATATTAGTAAATACTTGAACACAAAAATATTGTTGCACACGTGATATAAAAAGTTATATAATTAAACAAAGAAAGATTGAGAGGAAAATTATGTTAAAATATGTTTTGCTTATAGTACTTGCTATACTTTGTGTAAGGGCATATCAAACGGTTGATTTTTCTACAGTAATACCCCAAACAATGGACGCTATCAAAAACAGCAGTCTTATCAACAACGTAAATTCCACACGCGAAGACAGAAAAAACGAAGCAAGGTCTTTGGGACTATAGCTGAGTGATGAATCAAAAAATCAACCCCAACAAAAAACAGCAAGAGTGTATTGATACCGTAAAAGGCTCTGTAATGGTATTAGCAGGTCCCGGAACGGGCAAGACTTTTACGGTAATTGAGCGCATTAAAAATATGCTCGAACTTGGAGTTGATCCAAAAAAGATTCTTTGTCTGACGTTTTCCGATGCTGCAGCGGGCGAAATGAAGCGCAGGCTGCTGGATAAGGCCGGACAAAAGGGTGCGCTCGTAAATGTTTATACTTATCATAGTTTTTGCTACGAGATAATTCAAAATAATATTGATTATTTTGAAGAATATTCTGACGCGCAAATTATAAACGACACGACAAAAAGAAACCTCATGCGCCAATGTATAGATGAAAATGACACAGAACATTTTAAAACATCTACGGGCGATAAATTTTTCCATGCGGGCACAATTTTATCAAGAATTGATGAAATTAAAAAAAACTTAATAACAAAAGAGGAGTATTTTTACAACCTAAAAAATCACCCTGACTGGGGTGCAGGGCTTGAAGAAGTAAGAGAAAAAATAAAAAAAGCCAACAGCGAAGGCAAAAAGGTATTAAAGAAAGACGAGAGCCTTTTTATAGAGCTTGAAAAAAAGATAAATCAAGCAAAAGAGGTGTATAGTTTTTATGAACTGTATGACAAGAAAATGAGGGAAAACAACCTTATTGATTTTAACGACATGATTGCCCTTGTTTTAAATAAATTCAAAGACTCGGCAAATTTTTTGGACCAAGTGGCTCGCGATTATGATTATTTTTTGGTTGATGAGTATCAAGACACAAACAAGGCGCAAAACACACTTATTTTCAACTTAATCGACGCAAAAGAGGAAAAAAATATTTTCGTAGTAGGCGACGATGATCAAATTATTTTTGGCTTCCAAGGCGCACAAGTAGATAATATTGAAAAATTTTTAGAAAAATATCCAAATACAAAGGTCATCTGCCTTGAAGAAAATATGCGCTCGACCCAATCAATTTTAGATTTAAGTGAACAAGTCGCAAAAATTGACCCAAACAGACTGGAAAATAATCCGAAATTTAAAAAATATAACATTAACAAACACTTAATTGCAAAAAATGCGGATTTATATAAAAAAAATACCAAACCGATTTTAAGCATTTATGAAGATATAACTCAAGAATACAGTGCAATTGTTAGCAAAATAAAAGAAATTACAAAAGACGGCACAATTCCTTTAAGCGAAATTGCAATTTTAACAAAAACAAACGGCGAGCTTGAGGAATTTTGCGAACTTTTAAGGGGGCAAAACATACCCTATGAACTAAAAGAAGGTAAAAGTATTTTTTCAATCAAATCATCAATCTTGGCAATATTTTACCTTAAAATGCTTACTAACCCGAGCTTGTATTGCGATAAAATTTTTCCCTTGCTTCTATCAGAGCCTTTTTGTATAAATATAAACGACTACAACGACATTCTTGCAAAATCATATTTGCACAAAAATCGCGACTTTATAAGTGATATTTACGATATGAAAGACAAAAAATGGCAAGATGAAGCAAAAATTAAAAAATTTATAAATGATTTTGAATATTTAACTCAAGCAAAAGGCGTACTTAACGTCTACCAGCTTGTAATGGAGGTCATAAACCAAACAGGGTTGCTAAATTACTTTATAAATTGCCCTGTAAACATCGAGGAAAATATTGCAGCCCTGAAAAAACTCGCACAAGAAGCGCACGATTTTTATAACTCTCAAAAAAATGCAACACTGGAAGATTTTACAAATTACCTTGACGACGCACTTGAGAATGGAACAGCTATTTTAACCGAAAAATCTCCCATAAACAAAAATGCAATACAGCTTGTAACCATGCACTCGTCAAAAGGACGAGAGTTCAGCTATGTTTTTATCCCTACACTTGAGGAATACAAGTGGGAGAGAGCAAGAACGGAATCTGTAAACCCAAAAATACCTTTGTCAAAAGTCTTTAGCGACGAGGAAAAAGAAGCGCTAAAAATCTCGGAAAAAATAAAGCTGCTTTTTGTAGGAATCACAAGGGCTAAACACAAGTTATATTTAAGTGTACCAAAAGTAATTGGCGGCAAAGAAAAGCGGCTTACAAAATTTATAAGTTCGATTAGCAGTGATTTTTTGGAAAGAGAAGAAATATTATATACAAAAGAAAACTATCTCAACGAGCTTATTAAAACGGTAAAATACGAACACAACTACAGAGATGATTTTCAAAACTTTATACGTTCATCTTTTGAAACACTGAGTTTAAGTTCAAGTATGATGAATACTTACCTTGATTGCCCAAGGCAATTTTTATATTCTTACGTTTTAAGACTGAGCTCGCTAAATGGGGTAAATGACGCTCTAAACTACGGTAATGTAGTACACAAAACCATTGAAAACTTTTCAAAAAAATCCAAAATTCAAGGCTTTTACCAAAGTGTTGAAGAATTTATAGCCGATTTTAAGCTGCAGTTTGCAAAAACGCCATTCTCAGACAGAGCAACGAGGAAAAATTTAGCACAAAAAGGCGAGCAAAATCTAAGAATTTTCTACAACCAACTGATTTTAACACCTATAAATAAAATTTACAGCACAGAATACAACATCGAAACAAAAGTCGGCACACAAATACCGATTAACGGAAAAATTGACCGCATAGAAACACTTGAGGACGGCACATTTTTAATTAAAGACTTTAAAACGGGCAGTGCAAAAGGGTCTTATGAAATAAAAGAGGGCGGGACGTATGAAAGGTATTTAAACCAGCTGAGATTTTATAAATACCTTTGTGAAAAGAAATTTGACAAAAAAGTAAGCGCAGCGCAGCTTGTCTTTGTAGAACAGTGCGACAAAAACTATACCCGCGAAATGCTTGAAGAAGACAACGAAATAATCGAAAATAAAATCAAAGAAGTTTATGCAAACATAGAAAATCAAAATTTTGAACCCTCGCACAACAAAAAGTCTTGCGAGTATTGTGATTTTAAAGGTATGTGCGAACTTAATCTGCTTTAATTTTTACTATAACTTTTTTGATTTTTTCACAACCGTCATTGCAGCTTAACATAGGCGCATGGACATCTTGCGGAAAAAATATCGCAAAATCCCCCGCTTTAACATTTATTGAATTTGCGCACAAAGACTCGTCTTTTAATCTTAAAAACTCAACGTCTTTTTCTTCATCATAGGCGACATCACTCACGAAATTTTCAATAAGAGCAAAGTCCATTCTCTCCGAACCCAAAATGACATATTGAATATCTATGTATTTTCTGTGAGCCTCAAACTTTGCCAGATGAGCCATTTTAGTGTCAAGCTCCTGTACATTTGCATAAATACCCTCATCGATATCATGCCTGCCGCAAGGCATAGTTTTTAAATCATGATTTAAAATAAACTCAAACCCTTTTTTAATTTTCTCACCCAAAGGGTAGTACAGACTTGCATTTTCAATATTATCAAAAATCATATTTCACCTCTTAATATTTTAAATCACGATTTTTTTGGACAAATTCATACTCGTATAATTTTGCCCACTGCAAAAACTTGTAATAAGCCATAATGACGGCAAAAATAAAGCCATGTATACCATCTTTAAAGCCGCCTTTCATAATATAAAGCTTAAAAAACTCGTACGGAGGACGCAAAAGCAGCTTTGAAAGTTTGAATTTTGTGTTTTTCATCTGAAATCTTTTAAGTTCAAAATCAGTGTAATTATTCAGCCTTACGCCAAAATGATTTAGCGAAGGTATATGATAATGAATTAGCGCAACGTTTTTCAACTTGCCGTTTTTATTTATCCAAAAGTCTTTGCCCTCGCGAGTTACGGGCATTTTATGTATTTCATTTGTATAGTAGCAATTTCCCCTTTTCCAAAATCTTTTTATGCCTGATTGACGCCAAGAGTGGACATGTTTTCCCAAAAGATATGTTTCGCGCGGAATATAGCAAGCGTTTCGATTTTTTTTAGGGTGCTGCGCGTAATTTTTTAAATATTGCCACAGCTCGGGAGTAACAATTTCATCTGCATCAAGTACCAAAATCCAATCGCAAGTTGCCTGCTCCATTGCCCAGTTTCTTGCAAGTTCAACAATACCCGTTCTTTCATGGTAAAAAATCTTGCACTTGTGCCTTTTTGCAATTTCAATTGTTTCATCCTCAGAGTGCATATCACAAACAATAATCTCATCCGCCTCTTTAACACTCTCTAAAACATCATCCAAAAGCCTTTGGGCATTTAGCGTATTTATAACAACTGAAATCGTAGCCATATTTTTACTCCTCACACCTTTTAGAATTGTATTACAACAAAGAGCAAATCTCAATAGTTCTTATCGTTTTATGTATTTGGACATATCATAAGAAGTCGATGTTTTTGGTATTTCAGATGTTTCTTTATTCTCGCTATAGTCTGCAAAATGCCTTATGTCCTCTAAATCTTTAAGAGCTAACATATCAGCAACTCTTGAGGCATTTTTTTGTTCTTTTGTTACATAAGCATTAAGCAATAGTGTTTGACCCAAAAAAGCAACCGCCCATTTTATAAAGGAAAATGCAAAATACTTTTCATTTGTACTCTTAAAAGATTTTTCCGTTAAAACCCCCAAAGAGCCTACCGAGATAAGACCAATAAGCCCTCTTAAGGTTTCGCCCAGCATTTCAGTGCTTTCTGAATACTTTTGCGACTTTTCATCAACTTTATTAAAAGTCTTAAATACGTTCATCTGCAATTGTTTTGCGCGCTTCTCCTGCTCGGGAGTAATTTTTAACTTCTCAAGGGCAGCTCTTTTTTGTTTTATTTCTACATTGTTTTCTTTTAGATATTTTTCATATTCACGATTGTCTTTTATTGCTTGGAACAAAAACTTGAATATATTTACATTTTTGCTTTCCTGCTTAAACTTTTCCCCGTTTTCATTTTTTGCTTTTTCATCATCAACATAAAAAAGCTTTTCAGGATGTTTTAAAAAGTCCTGTTTTACCTTGTAGCGAGCAACTCGCGAACCTTGTTTCTGCAATTTTACATTTAATAGCGAAATAGCTGTCACAACAGCAAGACCAACGGCAAAGGGCGCAATTTTACCAAAAGAACTGTTTTTAAGACCTGTCTTATTTATAATTACATTTGTCAAAAGACCTGAAGTACCGCCGCCGCCAAGGGCAAGCGCTGTTACGACATCTGTTGCAAGCTCGATATTTTCAGCATAGTCTTGAGATGCAATATCAATTTTCTCAACTGCATTTGTAATTAATTGTTTGTCTTTTTTTGCTTCCTCAAGCTGTTTTTCGCTCAATTGAACAGTGTCAAATTTTGCCTCGTCCTGCGAAATTTTCTTTGAAAATTCTGCCTTGCTTTTTTCAAATTCTTCATTTTTAATCATTAAATCCTTAAAAGCTTTTACAAGGTTTTTAAAACCGCCAATTTGCGCAACAGCTTTTTTCTTTTCTTTTTTATCAATCTCAATGGTTTTTGCTATCTTATTTACTTCTTCTTGCTGCTCATTAGTTAAAACCGCAAAATGGTTGACATTGGATAATTCTTTGTTCATCGCCTCATGTCTGCCTATTCTTGAGGCTTCAATTTGTTTTTTTGTTCCCCAAGCATTTCCAAAAACAGACGATACAAAGCCAACAACGTATGCAAGTCCCATAGCAGAGGCAAAAGTAAAGGTGCTTGGTTCTATTTTAAATTTTTTTGCAATTTTGCCCAAGCCGTTTTTAATTGGTTTTATGTTAAAAATTGCAAAGCCAGCAAGCATAGAAACCTGTGTAGCAGTACTTGTAAGCTGCTGAACAAGCGATTGTGTTATTAATTCGGTATCCTCAGCCCTTGACTGCGAGTACTCATCCATAATATCAATAGCATCCAAAACCGCCTTTGCACGCTTTATATCCTGTGTTTTTTGTTCTTCGCCAATTCCGTTTTTTTCAATATACGCAAGCCTTTTTGCCTCTTTATCCTCTTGAGATTTTCTCCAAGGTTTATATAAAGGTTTATTTTTTCTGTAATCTAAATAACTTGTTAATATTTCCATGGGTAATATGCTCAAAATGCACAACTACAAAAACCGAAAATAAAATTTTTTGCCCCCATGTTGACAAATACAATTTTATTTGTGCTATACTAAAATTCATACGGGCTCGTAGCGCAGTTGGTAGCGCAGGAGACTCTTAATCTTTTGGTCGTGGGTTCGAGTCCCACCGGGCCCAGTTTTTTATTTTAACCAACCGCCAAAAAGTATGATTAAGAGGATTATAACGTGTTAGAAAAAGAATACTTCCCTCAGCAAATTGAAAAAGAACGACTTGAAATATGGGAAAAAACAAACCCGCACAAGACATATGATAATTGCGACAAGCCAAAATACTATGCTTTGTCAATGTTTCCCTATCCAAGTGGCAAATTGCACATGGGACACGTTAGAAACTACACAATAACAGACGTTATAGCAAGATTTAAAAAGGCCCAAGGGTATAATGTACTTCATCCCATGGGTTGGGACAGTTTTGGATTGCCTGCGGAAAACGCAGCTATTCAGCATGGTGCCAACCCTGCAAAATGGACAGATGAAAACATTGCATATATGAAAATGCAATTAAAAAAATTGGGTCTTAGTGTTGACTGGGACAGAGAAGTAACCACTTGCAAAGAAGACTACTACAAATGGACACAGTGGCTTTTCATACAACTTTTTAAAAAAGGGCTTGCATACAAAAAACAAGCAGCGGTCAACTGGTGCGAACATTGTGCTACAGTGCTTGCAAACGAACAAGTAATTGACGGCAAATGCTGGAGATGTGACCATGAAGTTACAAAGAAAAACTTGTGGCAATGGTTTTTAAAAATTACTGATTACGCAGAAGTTCTCTTAAAAGACTTAGACAAGCTTACAGGTTGGGGCGACAACGTCAAGACCATGCAAGCAAACTGGATAGGTAAATCCACAGGAACTATTTTAAAATTCAAAGTTAAAGAAATTGACGACATAGAAATTCCTGTTTATACAACTCGCCCCGATACAGCTTACGGTATAACATATCTTGTTGTGGCGCCCGAGTATCCCGACATTGAAAAGTTGACAACAAAAGAACAAAAAGAAGAAGTGGAAAAATATCGCGAAAATGCGCGTAAAATGTCTGAAATAGAAAGACTTTCAACAGAGCGAATTAAAACAGGCGTGCCGCTTGGTACGCACATTATTAATCCGCTTACAGGACGCATTTGCCCCATCTACACCGCGGATTATGCCCTTGCAGACTACGGAACAGGTGCGGTAATGGCGGTCCCTGCTCATGACGAGCGCGATTGGGACTTTGCAAAAAAATATAATCTTCCTGTATTAAGGGTTATCACAGGCGAAGGCAACGACCCGCAAAAGTGCTATCCGCAATACGGGACGCTGATTAACTCAGGCGAATGCACAGGTTTAACAAGCGAGGAAGCTAAAAAGAAAATTACGGAAATTGCACAAAACGGCAATTTTGGCTATGCTAAGACTCAATACAGGCTGCGCGATTGGCTAATATCCCGTCAAAGATATTGGGGGGCGCCTATTCCCATTGTTTATTGTGACAAATGCGGCACGGTTCCCGTTCCTGACGATCAGCTGCCTGTAAAATTGCCTGAGGATGTAGACTTTAGCGTACAGGGCAAATCACCGATTTTAACATCAAAAACATTTATTGACACGACATGTCCAATCTGCGGAGCGCCCGCTAAGCGTGAAACAGACACAATGGACACATTTATGTGCTCAAGCTGGTATTATATGCGCTATGCTGACGCAAAAGACGATAAAAAGGCTTTTGATAAAGATTTAGTAAATAAATGGCTTCCCGTCGATCAATATGTCGGCGGTATTGAACATGCTATTTTGCACTTGCTGTATTCAAGATTTTTTACAAAAGCATTGCGCGACATTGGGCTGCTTGACTTTGACGAGCCGTTTAAAAATCTTTTAACACAAGGTATGGTTTTAAAAGACGGGTCTAAAATGTCAAAATCCAAAGGCAACACAGTTGACCCCGATGAAATTTTTGCAAACTACGGAGCTGACACCGCAAGGTTGTTTATAATATCAGACTCGCCTCCGGCAAGAGATTTTGACTGGTCTGACGCAGGCGTTGAAGGCTGTTATAAGTTTTTATGCCGCGTTTACAGACTGTATTCAAAATTCCAAAATATAATTGACTTAAACTATAAAATACCTGAAAACTTAGACAAAGACAGTGAAAAGCTGTTGCGTGAAGTGCATATTTCAATAAAAAAAATAACAAATGATATTGAAAACGAATTTCAATTCAACACAGTAACATCGCGCTACAGAGAACTTACAAACTATATTTACGAATATATACGTGATGAATCAAAAATTGAAAAAAATGTGCTGAGTTTCGCGCTATTAGCGCTGTTAAGGCTCATTTCGCCGGTTGCGGTATTTATGAGTGAAGCAATTTATGAAGGTCTTGGTGCAAAGGTTTCAATCCATGACGAACCTTGGTTGACTTATGATGAAAATCTTGCAAAACAATCTGATATGACATTTATTCTGCAAATAAACGGTAAAATCCGCGATAAAGTTGAAATTACCGTTGACACACCAAAGGACGAGCTTGAAAAAATAGCGCTGAATAATGAAAAAATAAAACAGGCGCTTGAAGGCAAAACCGTTGTAAAAACAATAGTCGTGCCAAATAAGCTCATAAATATTGTTGTTAAATAAAACTTAAAAGGCGGGTAAAAGACCCGCCTTTATAAAACATTTATCGACTATAAGCCATCTGAATATTAGAATCAATTGAAGAATTAACGCTCTGAATTTCACTCTCAACCATTTTAAGTTGAATTTGATACCTTTGAGCCTGTTCTTCAAGTCTTTGTTCAACAACTTTCAACCGCTCCATCCGCTTTTGCAGAGCTTTTGATTCCGCAGAATCAGGATCAAGGTCGCTGCCTAATGTTTCAAGATCACCCGTAGAAGCGGTTAATTGCATACGCGAAGTGTTAATGAGCATTAACTTATACTCAAGGTCAAGTCGCATGCTATTGAGCTGTATTAATCTGATTGTTGATACGATTAATCCCATTTTATCTCATTTCGTTAAATTTATTCCCGCGAAGGAACACGTGATCGTTGTTCTGTGCAATCAGTTTTTCCATTTGATTTAGTTTGTATAATTGGTAATTAAGCCTATACTTAACCATTTTTCTTTTTTTGTTCATGGAAAAAAAGTTTTTTAGCATTGTGGCAAATTCTTTTGAAAAAATCTTTAGAGGATTCTTCCTGATTAGAAAACTTCTTGAGAACCCCAAAAAATTTCTCATTCTTCTTATATTTGCCTGAATACTTTGTTGCACGAGCTTACTCCTTTTAGGGGTAACCCTAAATTAATAAAAACAAAAACTGAGATAAAATTGACACAACCAATATTTTTACCGACTTGTGCAAATATCCTCAAAATGCTTGGTGTGTATAGATTTTATATCGACACACACCAAGCAAAACTTTAAAAATAAATAAATAATTTTACAAAAATTAACAAATACCTTATAAGTCTTGGGCAAGTTTTGAATCGGATTCAATTTCATTTTTGAGTGCTTGCCTTACAATATCCGCCTGAGTATCCAACATCTTGCACACAGTTTCTATGTTTTTTACCCTGTCAGATAAAATAACATCCGCGTTGGTTGTAATTCTGCCTGTAATGTTTTGATAAGCACTAACTGCAGCATTGCCTGTACCTTGCATTAAGTTGCCGGCAACTATTGCACCAAGACCCCATTCACCCATATATGGGGACATTGCCTGCAATAAACCGCCCCAACCTGAAACCAAACCTGCTAGAGGCAGTACAATATTTTGTCCGAAACTAAACCCGCCTGATGCTGTACCAAGAGCAGCAGAGGCAGTATTCATTGCAGCAATTCCTGCCGAACTTACCGCATAACCTGTTGCAGTACCAGCGGCACCGCCTGTCGGAACACCGTCAGAACCAAAACCTAAGGTTATTCCTGCAGCACCAGAAGGAAAGCCGGGGTATGAACCCAAATCACCAATTCCAAATGCTGATGTCGCACCGTCATAAGAGGCTGTAGAACCTGTAATTGGTGACCAGTAAGAAGTTCCCGGTATATTCATCATATTTGAACCGCCCATAACAGGCATAAATATGCTTGGAGAAAACATACTTGCCAGCTGCCACAAAAAGCCGCCTGCAGTACCAAAACCACTGCCTGAGGAAGCAGAACTTGAAACCGTTAAATCTCTCAATCTGTCGTAAGTTTCATACAATTCCGCTTTCGCAGTTGAACTTGCAGAACCGTATTTATTTGCAATTGTAAGAGAATGCATGTTTTTGTAAGAAACCATATACTAACCCTCGTGTACTATTTTTATTTTTGCACCATAACAGAAATTAGTTATGGTGCAAATTGATGATTTTATTATGCGAACGTTTTAAATGTAGATTCAACGTTCTTTTGAATAACTTCTTGGACGGCATCCATTTCTGTTTTCAGTGCCTCTTGTTCGGTATCAAGTTGTTTCAATCTTAATTCAAGAGTTCTGTCTTGTTGTTGGATGATTTCTGTTCTTGCG
>DVJQ01000071.1 GCA_018716625.1 Candidatus Galligastranaerophilus intestinavium
TAAAAAATGAATGATGAAATAATAACAAAACTGGAAAATGCTGACATTCAAAAGGCAACAAGTTCGATTAGGGCTTATATGGAACTTAAAAAAACTTGTGCGGACGCTATTTTGTTTTATCGTGTCGGTGATTTTTATGAAACTTTTTTTGATGATGCAATTTTATTTTCAAAAAATTGCAATATTACCCTTACAAGCAGAAAATACGGCGCTTTAGGACGCGTTGCACTTGCGGGAATACCACAGAAAGCTTTTTGTATTTATGTAAAAAAGTTGTTGGATTTAAACTTTAAAATAGCTCGTGCCGAGCAATTTTGCGATGAAAAAGGAAATTATTACCGAAAGATTGTAAGAGTTTACAGCTCTGCTACAGTCTATGAAAGTGAATTTTTACAAGCGGACAAAAACAGCTATTTGGCTGCAATATACAAAGACGGCCCAAAATACGGTTTTTCATATGCAGATGTTTCGCAGGGCGGTTTTTATCTGACATGCGGCACAAAAGAAGAAATTAAATTTGAAATTACAAAACTTAGCCCAAGCGAGCTGCTTTTAAATTCTCAAGAGTTGCTTTTTGAATTTAGAGAACTTATAAAAGACAGAAAAAATACGCTGATTTGTCCTGATTATTTTTCAGGGCGCAAATTTGATATTAAAAAGGGCGAATTTGCTTTGGGTTATCGCGCCGCCAATGCTGTACTTGAATATGTTTTGGAAAATCAAAAAGATTTTGCGCCAAAACTTGATGAAATTAAAAAATACAGTGTTTCAAATTTTATGTCTATGGACTATGAAACACGCCGCTCTCTTGAACTTGTCAGAATGCAGGCGGATTTTAAAAAGCAAGGGAGCCTCTTTTGGTTTTTGGATAATACAAAAACTCCTATGGGCAGAAGGCTTTTAAGGGAGTGGATGAGCGCGCCCTTGAATAATTCCGAAATGATTTTAAAAAGGCAGGCGGTAATACAAAAACTTTGCTCAAAAAAATCTTTAAGGACTGAAATTGAGAGCTTTTTGGACAGTTTTTGCGATATGCTGAGATACAGTGCAAAAATTTCAAATAAAACAATAACATACAAGGAGCTTGTGGAAATATCCAAAGTGCTCTTTAGGGCTAAAAAACTGGAAGGTATTTTAGGCGAATTTGAAAAAGGTTTTTTTAAAACAGACAGCGAATCTATAGAGCTTTTATATGATTTTTCTCAAATTATACAAAAAACATTTGATGAGAATATAAATGAGGATTCTTGCGAGCTTTACCCCATAAAAGAGGGAGTTTGCGACAGACTTGACTTTCTAAGGTTTGAATTAAAAGAAGTGCACGAAAATTTTAAGCTTTTGGAGAAAAAACAGCAGGAAACAGTTCATAAAAATGCAAAAATAAAATTTTTACCAAATATCGGATATTATTATGAAGCCCCGCAAAGTGCCGCACAAAATATTGATAACGACTTTATAATTAAACAAAAGTTGTCAAGTACAATAAGATATGCGGATAATGAGCTTATAGAATATGAAGAAAAAATAAATTCTCTAAAATATTCAATTTTGCAGCTAGAGAAAGATATCTTTGATAAGCTTTTGACGTATTGTTGCGAGTTGACGCCAAAAATAAGGGAATTTGCAAGGCTTTGCGCGTATTTTGATGTTACAAACTCTCTTGCAAATTGTATTGTCGAGAATAGTTTTGCGCAGGTAAAATACAATAATGACGGTGCTTTTGAGCTTATTGAGGCAATGCATCCTTGTGTGTATAAATTAAAAGAAAACTATGTTAAAAACGATACGCAAATTTTTGCAAAAAATATTCTGACCATATTAACAGGAGCTAATATGTCAGGAAAATCAACATATTTGAAGCAAAATGCCATCGCGGTTATACTTTCTCAAATGTGCGGTTACACTTGTGCAAAAAGCGCTAATATGCCTATTTTTGACAGAATTTTTTTCCATGGGGTAGTTTTTGACAATTTGCGCGATGGGGAGTCAACTTTTTTTGCCGAAATGAAAAAAATTGCCTACATTTTAAATAATTCAACAAAAGACACCCTTGTAATCTTTGATGAACCTGTTAAAGGAACCAACAAAGAGGAGTCTGAGGCGTTAATTTGTGCGATACTGGAGTACATTAAACAGAATATTTGTTCAAAAACCATTGTCGCAACTCATTTTGTCAACATTGCAAAGCATTTTTTAAATGATAAATTTTCTAAATTAATTTTTGTTGACTTTGAAACAAAAATAATTAAACAAGGGATAGCGCCGCACTCAAGTGCATTTTGTGTGGCACACCAAGCAGGGTTGGCAGAAAGTATAATTGAAAATGCAAAAAGATACTCTTTGGGGCAATTATAAAATACTTTTTTTGACGGATAATAAAATGTCAAAACACTGTAATAATATCCTTATGAACCAGAAAAATATAATTGCATACATATGGAATAATCTTCACCCCGTTACTCACTTTTGGATTATCATAAGCTCTGTCGGTATTATGTGTCTTTGCACACTTTTTAACATGGGCTAGATGAAAAACTGAGTCAGGAAGTAGATAGCGTTAGTGTTTGTGTTTGTTTTTTCATTATTTGAAAAAACGTAGTTGAGTGCGAATTTCAGCCTTTGTTTGAACACAAAGTAATTGAGCCCCACCGAGTATTCGTGATTGACGTTGTTGTGTGAATTTACATCACTGTCAAAGTAGTCGTATCTTGCCAAAAGTTGCAGTTTTGGCGTAAAGTTCCAGCCAACCGTTGTAAAAAAGCCCTGACGTTTTCTCGGGTCAAAATAATCTCCGTTTGAGCCGTTTGCATATGCGTATTCAAAATTCATGAGAAATTTTTTGTACTCGTATGTCATAGCCGCACTGTACACTTCGTAATTATCCCCTCTGTGGCCGACATCGGCTCCTGCGTAGAATTTTAAATTTCTAAAATAGCTGCCTTCTTGTTTGTAGAAAGGTTTAACGCCTACTCTGCCGATAAATTCCGCGCCGTCTTTAAAACCCTGAGTAAAACGTGTGCTCGTGTATCCGCCAAGGTTGTACTCAAGCGCGCCTTTGTGTCCGATAAATGAAATGCCCGTTGAAATCGCATCGCCGAATTCTCTTGATATTTGCGCCCTTTGTGCAAAGGGAAGCGCAAAAGAGCTCATTGAACCTTCAAGACCAATAGGAGAGCGAGAAACACCAAGTCGCATTTTATGGTTTGGGTTAAAATTTCTCTCTATGTATAAGTTTGAAAACTTGCCAAAAAATGCATTGTCCAGGTCATCTACATTTCTTGTAAAGGCGTATTCCGTAAAAAATCTGTACTTATTATCCAAAAACTTTGATTCCACAACTGCATTTATGTCAAAAGGATAGGTAGTATTTAAGTCCCCTCTTTTTTCCTCAAAGCTTGCAATACCCTGAAAACGCAGTTCGCCCGATATTTCATTTATGTATTTATTGTCAAACCTGAGCATTTTTTTCTGTGCAAAAGTTTTTTCGCTAAAAAGTTTAAAGTCTAAGTGGTTGTCGTCCTCAAACTCAACATCTGTAGTTGTGTCGCCGTCAATTGTTTCATCAAGTGTTATTATTTTGTCTTTTAACACTTCTCCTTTTTTTATATACTCTTTTTCTTCCTTTTGTGCATCTAAAAACGCCCCTTCATTTTCTTCAATCGCAAAAACGGGAGTAAGGGGAAATACCAGTATAACAAGGAATGTCAGGAGAGTTTTTAAAGAGATATTTTTCATACCGTTAGGTAAATATTTTAACATAAATCTTAAAATTTTGTTTGTTTTTGGCTACTTTATGCTATACTTTATTTAGTGTTTTTTATTAAACACTGACGGATTATTAAAAGAAATTCCGGAGCGGCTTTTTAAAAAAAACCGTTCTTTTTTTTCAAAAAAAACAAGGAACAAATGAAAGAACATTTTAATAAAAAAGAAATAATAGAAAAATTGACTCCTGTGGTTGAGAATACTTCAATGCGATATAATCTCATACCGCTTGAAATTTCCCTTGAAAAAGAAAACGGACACTGGTTTTTAAGGATTTTTATATACAGAGCGGACAAGGGAGTTTCTCACCAAGACTGTGAAAACGTTACGCGCTCTCTGGGTGATCTTCTTGATGAGCTTATACCGTTTAAGTATTACCTTGAAGTGTCATCTCCGGGGTTGAACAGGAAACTGAAAAGTGCCAGAGAGTATATGATTTTCAAAGACTTTGATGTCATTGTAAAAGTAAAAAATATGCTTGAGGGTATCAAAACAAAGACAATTAAAGCAGTTTTAAAAGATTACCTTGAAAACGAGGCGATTGTTATTTTGGCAAAGGAAAATAATATGCAGTATCAAGTTGAGTTTGATAATATTTTTAGTGTAAGACTTGATGAAGACGAGCTGATTAATAAAAATAAAGGAGAAGATAATGATTAAAATCGGAACAGCGCTTTTTGAAGCGGCAGAGCAGTTGGAACGCGAAAAAGGCATTTCAAAAGATGTTTTGGTAAGTTCACTTTGCGATGCACTTGTGGCTGCTTATAAAAAGCACATCAGAGATAAAGATGCAGAAAACGTTGAAGCGATTTTAGATGAAACAACAGGTGAAATTGGCGTTTTTAGAACTAAGGTTGTGGTAAGTGAAGTTGAAAACGAAGACTTGGAAATATCCTTAGAAGATGCAAAAGAAATCGATGAGGAAGTTGAACTTGACGATGAAGTTAAAATCGAAGTAACTCCCGAGAACTTTGGAAGAATTGCAGCTCAAAGTGCAAAACAAGTCATTACTCAAAGAATAAGAGAAGCTGAAAGAAAACTTGTGCTTGACGAGTTTATGTCTAAAAAAGGCACGCTTATTACAGGTATAATTCAAAGAAGGGACGATAGAAACGTTATTGTAAATATTGGTAAAACAGACGCTATTATGCCTTCTCGCGAGCAAATCCCCGGAGAATATTACAAACCAGGAAACAGAATAAGAGTATTTGTGCTTGATGTAAAAGAAACGTCCCGTCTGCCTCAGGTTATTGTTTCTCAGGCTCATCCCGAAATTGTAAGAGAGTTGTTTGAACTTGAAGTACCTGAAATTGAAGACGGCATTGTTGAAATTAAATCAATCGCGCGTGAAGCAGGTTTTAGAACTAAGCTTGCGGTATGGTCCAATGACCCCTCGGTTGACTCCGTTGGCGCTTGTATCGGGCCAAGAGGTTCAAGAATACAGACAATTGTAGGTGAGTTGAAAAACGAAAAAATTGATATTGTAAGATATTCTCAAGATCCTGTTGAATATATTGTCAATGCTCTTTCGCCTGCTCGCATTATATCTGTAGATATTTTGTCAGATGATGAAAACAAAAAAGAAGTTTTCGTTATTGTTCCTGATGATCAACTCTCACTTGCAATAGGTAGAGAAGGTCAAAACGTAAGACTTGCTCACCGCTTAACAGGTTGGAAGATTGATATTAAATCAGAAACTCAGGCTCGTGCTATGGAAGATGAGCGTGAAAGACAAATGCTTGAAGAAATGAAGGCTCAGCAGGAAGAACAAAACGTGCCCGAGCAAGAAAATGAAGAACAGGTGCAAGAAGTTGCACAGGAAGCAGAACCTCAAGAAGAACATAACGAGCAAACTGAAGTAGAAAATGCTTAGGGTTCTTGTTGTCGGATATGATAAAATGCTCAACGCTTTAATCTCGGGCAGTGTTTACTCGGGACATAGGGTAGTTGGCGCAATGAGAATTGACAGGGTGAATTATTCAAAATTCGCCCTGTTTTTAAAAGATATTTTTGCCCCAAGCCATGATTTAGCCATAATAAAAGCCTTTGGTGTCCAAGATATTAATGCTAAATCAATTAATTCAAAAGAATTTAAAAAGGAATTTGAGAGGCTAAGACCCGATGTTATCCTTGTCGGTTCTTGGGGTGAGAAAATTTCATCCGAAATATTTAATTTGCCCAGACTTGGTACAATTAATTGCCATCCGTCCCTTTTACCTCGTCATCGCGGTGCTAATCCTTATTTTTGGACAATTTTTGCAGGGGAAGATTTAAGCGGCGTTACTTTTCATTATGTAAACGAAAAGTTTGACTGTGGGGACATTCTTTTGCAGGAAGCTGTCATGATTGACCCTGATATGGACTCGGGAGAACTTCGTGACAGATGTTCAAAATTTGCTCAGGGTCTTGTGGGCGAGCTTTTAAACAAGTTGGAAAAAGGGGAGATTATACCTCAAAAACAAGATGAAAGCCGCGCTACGTATGAGTTTCAGCTATGCGAAAAAGACACTATTGTTGATTTGAGAAGAACAAGAAAAGAAATTCATAATCATATAAGAGCTCTAAGACCTTGGTATATGCCATCTTTCAGGCGTGGTTCAAGAAGAATTTATTTTAAAAAATATAAATTTCTGGCGCTTGATGAAAAATATCGGAATAAAAAAATCGGTGCGATAGTTTTCGAAAATGCCAAAACGCTAATTGTTCGCTCCTTTGATTGTCTTATTGAAATTATTAAGTGATATTTTTTATGACTTCAAGCGAGCTTTTGGCTTTGTTGAGTGTGTAGAAGTGCATGCCCAAAACTCCAAATTCAAGCAATTTTTGAGTTTGTTTTGAGGCAAATTCAACCCCTGCTTTGATTGTGTCCTCTTTTGAGTTTTCGTATTTTTCAAAATATTCAAAAACTTTTCTGTCAATTTTTGTGCCTGAAAGCTCCACAATTCTTTTTAACTGTTTAAAGCTTGTTATTGGCATAACCCCCGGAATAACAGGTATTTTAACTCCTGCGTCTGTGCATTTATCAAAAAAATTATAAAAACAGTCGTTGTCAAAAAATACTTGTGTGTACGCAACTTTTGCGCCAAGCTCCTGTTTTTTATACAACACAAGAATATCATCCTCAAGACTTTTTGCCCTAGGGTGTTTCTCAGGGTATGCCGCAACCGCAAATTCAAGTTCGCTGTGTTTTCTTAAATATTCAATAAGTTCAATTGCGCTTTTAAAATCCCTGTAGCATACATCTATATCTAAAGGCTCATCGCCTCTTAGCGCCAAGATGTTAGTTATTCCCATCTGTTCAATTTCTTTTATATAATTTTCAATATATTCTCTGCTTGAGCATACACAGGTAAAATGAGGCATAACGGGTTGTTTTAAATGGTTTGTGAGTTCTTTTACAATCTCAAGAGAGGTATTTTTGTTTGAGCCTCCTGCGCCATAGGTAACAGAAATGAGCGCAGGCTTTTGTTCATTCATTTTGGCAAGTTCTATAAAGAGATTTTCAACCTTTTTTTTCAAATTTTCGCCCTTTGGCGGAAAAACTTCAAAAGAAAATACAGGAGCCTTTTGACTTTTGTATATTTCGCTAAGTTTCATTTTTTTACCCCTCTCTCAAGCGCATAAAACAAACCATTGTCAGTAAAGTTTGCACATAGTTTCATACTTAAAAAGTTTATTGCGCTAATATTTTTAACGTACTGTTTTATTTTTACCTCGTCTTTTTGCGTTGTGATTATCGTATCTACATTAAGCTCTCGGGCTTTTTTTACTATTTTTTCAATATCATCTTGTGTGTATGAGTAGTGATCGCAAAAAGTTTCCGCATAGACAAGATTTAGAGATTTTTTAAGGTAATTGTAGAATTGCTGCGGTTGTCCTATTGCACAAAATGCAATGACTTTTTTGTTGTTTATTTGAACCTCAAGCCCGTTTTTTATGTTGTAAAAGCCGCCTTGGGTGAAGTTGCATATGACGCTTTTTTTTGTTTTTATTTTTTCTAAAATTTCTTTTTTATTCTCTAAAATATTTTCGTCACCTTTGTTTGAAATAACTGCATAATCAGCTCTTTTAGATTCGCCCAGAGGCTCTCTTAATGCGCCAAGGGGAAGCAGAAACCCGTTTGAAAATTGTTTTTTTGAATCTATGGTAAGAATGGTAAAATCTTTTTTAATTTTTCTGTTTGAAAAGCCGTCATCTAAAACTACAACCTCGCAACCGTAATTTTTGTATGCAAGTTGCGCTGCCTCTACCCTGTTTTTTGATGTTAAGACTATGCAGTTTTTTGTGTTTTGTGCACATAAAAGCGCTTCATCTCCACATATTGCACCGTCATCATAGTAGGTTTTTGTATAATCTTTTATTATATTCACATTTTTGTTGTTAAGTTTTGCGCCGTATCCGCGCGAAATAACGGCAGTTTTTTTCTTTAGCTCATTTGCGCAATAATTTGCAAGTTCGCATACTATGGGGGTTTTGCCTACTCCGCCAGTTGTCAGGTTGCCTACACATATTACATATGGTTTAACTTTTTTTTCTTTTAAAATTTTTATGGAGTATAAAAAATTTTTAGAAATGATTATAATGCCATAGAAAACGCTTATGATGCCAAGCGGTACAAACAGTAACAAGCTTACTAAAAGCGCAGGCTTCTTTGCGTAATGGTATTTGCTTATAATTACCTTTAAATTTTCCATGCCTTAAAACATTAATCTAAACAGTAAAAATCTTTTGTTCAGTTTTTCAGAGAATTTTCTTAAATTTCTCGATGTAACAACAGTGTCGGATATAATATTATCAACACTTGCTTTTTGGCAAGGGTCGAGATTATTTAAGTTGTTGAGTGTTTTATTTATGTTTGCGGAAATTTTATTTATGTTCGAAACTGTTCCCGAGATATCCTTTTTAAGCTTATCATCTTGTGTAAATTCGTTCATATAAGATGAAATGTCAGCAAGGTTTCTTGAAATTTCATTCAAGTTGGTGACTATTTCTTTTGTTTTTTTATCTTCTAATAACTTGTTAACATTGTTTGACAATTCGCCGACGGATTTTGTTGTTTTTGTTATAGAGTCTTTTAAATCCTCATCCGTTGCTATGTCATTTATGCTGTCTGTTAAAATAATCAGTTTTGAGATTAATTTGTTAGATTGCGAAAGTACATCTTCAAGTTCGTCTTTAGATGAGTCAATGAGAATTTGAGCTTTATCGAGAGTTGTTGTTGCACTGATTGTTAATTCGTTAATGTTTTTAACGCTTTCTCTTAATTCTCCCACCATCTCGTCAGAGAGAATTTCAGATATTTTTTCATTCGTTTCATTAAGTGATTTTGAAGCTTTGTAGTTTATCTCCATAAAATCGCTTATTCTCATCGGTTCAATTACCGTATATTTCAAGTCTTTGTCAGGTGCATATAATTTTTCGCCGTCTAAAGTGTAGAAAATAAGCTCGTTATTTACAACTTTTGCCCCAAGAGCGTCGTTATCCAATATAAGCCCCGGCATTGTTATTGTATATTTTATCCTAAGCGTGTTTTTTGTATGTATTTTGCTTTTCAGGTCAAAGGGAATTTGGCTTGTCGGTAAAACCATACATTCTTCAACGTAGCCGATTTTATGCAGTTCATCAGAAAGTTCCATAAAAATATTCTGACCTTTTTTGATGGCTGTTGTATTTTTCATGGTTTCAACAAAAACCGTTTGTATTTCAGGCGGGGTAATTTCAAGGAATTGTTCGCCAATAAGGCCTGATTGCTGTATGGAAATTTTAGAGGCTGGAGGTATCTTGACTCCTTTTTCGGTAATTACAAAACGTAATTTGATATAGCTGTCTTTACCGTTTATAACGGGTGTTATTTCTTCCACCTGCCCTATTCTTAACCCCATCATCTGAACACCGGAGCCTGCACGCATGCCGTTAATATCTTTAAAAATTACGTCAATTCTTTCTCCGGATGAAAGGCTTCTGCCTTTTATCCACAGGACTGTGAATATGAGTATGAATATGGCACTTAGTGTCAATATGCCTACTTTTAGTGATGATGATGTTTTCTTTGGTTCCATAATACTTTCCTATTATACATAAAAAATATTAAAGTGTCTTAATTTTCATAGGCCCTTTTATTGATGCGTTTACAAACTGTTGTGTATATGGGTTTGTACCGTTCAGTAATTCTCTTGTTGAGCCTTTGTATACTATCTCGCCCTCATACAGCATAATTGCCTTGTCTGTTGCGCGTTTTATTGTTGAGAGTTGGTGTGTAACCACAAGGCAGCTTGCGTTCAATTCTTTTTTTAGTTCAACTATGTAATTTTCAATAAGGGTAGATGAAACAGGATCCAGCCCTGCAGTGGGTTCGTCGTATAAAATAATCTTTGGGTTTGTAACAATTGCACGCGCAAAACCGACACGCTTTTGCATACCTCCTGAGAGTTCCGAAGGATATTTGTTTTCAATTCCTTCAAGCCCTACCAGTTTTAGTTTTTGGGCTACAATTTCTCTTAACTCTTTTTGGCTGTATTTGTTTCTGAATTCTTTTCTCTCTGTCAGCGGAAAAGCTATATTTTCAAAAACGGTTAAAAAATCAAAAAGTGCGCTGTATTGAAAAGTCATTGCAATATCGGCATTTTTTGGGCTTGTTATTATCTCACCTGAGTTTGGATATAAAAGTCCGCATATTATTTTTAAAAGAGTGCTCTTGCCGCTTCCTGAAAAGCCTACAACACCGAGCGTTTCTCCGTCCTCGACTTTAAAACTTATATTGTTTAAAACTTTTTTGTCGTTAAATTCTTTTGTTAAATTTTTTACTTCTATACCCATTTTATTCCCTACAGATAAAATACCGTTGCAAAGATGTAGTCCCAGATTGCAATTGCTACAAACGACCATACAACCGCCCTTGTTGTTGATATACCTACTTCAAGAGCTCCGCCGCGGGTTGAATATCCGCAAGAACAGCTGATGAGAGCAATTGTTCCGCCAAAAAAGGAAGATTTTAAAAGTGCTACAAAAATATCTTTTATAAACAAGCCATGCCACATTGAGCTGATAAAGTTAAGATAGGTAATTTCTGCAGTTATATTTGAGATAACCGCTGCGCAAATTAAACCGCAAAATGTTGATACAATAACCATAAAAGGCATCATTACAACGCCGGATAAGAACCTTGGTACAATAAGATATTCAATAGGGTCTACTTTTAAAACCCTCATGGCGCTTATTTGTTCAGTTACCGCCATAGAGGCTATTTCTGAGGCATAGGACGAGCCTATCATGGAAATTATCGCAAAGCCTGACATAATGGCTGAGAGTTCGCGCACCATAACAAGTGCGGATAATGAACCGACGTAGTTTCCCGCCCCTTGCTTTGCAAGCTCCGGCGCTATTTGCATGGCAATAATGATTGATGTCATTGCAACGATTGTAAGAGTTATAGGCAGCGAGTCTACCGAAAACCTTGCACATTGTTCAATTAGCGCTTTTTTGTCAACCTTCAGGGTTGTTAATGTTTTTGCTACACACAAAAAATCCTTACCTATGTTGCCAAGGGTAATTAAAAAATCGTTTATCTCTGTCCACAGCAGGTTTATTGTGCGATAGAGCAGTGTTTTTTTAACGTTAATCATTATGTATATATTATATTAAGCAAATTATTTTTGCAAAAGAATATACTAAAAAACCCTGCTTTTATAGCAGGGTTTTTATAAAAATTGCAAGTTTTTGTGCTTATTTGACAATTCTATACATTTGCAGCTGCTTCGCCGAGGTTTTCTGCTGTTTTACCAGCTTCTTTTGCGGCTTCACCTGCTTCTTTTGTAGCTTTTTCAGCTTTTTTAGCAAGTTTTTCAGTTAAAGTTTTAATTTTTTCGCCAACTTTATCGATTTTTGCTTTTACGCCTTTAGCAGCATCTTCGCTAAGTGCTTCATATGTACCGTCTTTTAATTTTTTGCCGTTATCAAGCAAGTCTTGAAGTTTTGTTTGAACTTTTTCCAAATAATTTTTGCGACCTTCGCCTGCAAAAGTTTTGAAACCTTCTTTTACTTTAGTAAAGAATTTAGCGCCGTCATCAGTAACTAATTTGCCGCGGCTTGCTGCAACGGCTGTAGCACCAACTGCTGCTGCAGCTACAGCTGCGCCTGCACCTATCGCTGCTGCTGTCTTTTTGTCAATTGTTTTCTTGTCTTCCGCACCACGAAAAGCTTGTACGTTAGAGAAAGAATTGATACCGTTAACTTGCATAATATTTTCCCTTTCTAAATTAATTGCCAACTTATTTTCTGCCTTTAAAAATCATGTGAATATTATTTATTGCTATCATGATTCTAAAACAGACCAATTTTGTTACATTTGTTAACATTTACAACCTAACTATGTGCCAGATTATAGCACAAAAAAAATCTCAAGGGAATACCTTGAGATTTTTAATTGTAACATTAATTGTATTTATTTTAAAATCCTGTACAAATTAATTTCTGTTCCGTTTTCTTTTGCCATATTTGCCAGAATATCTTGATATGGTTTAATTGCAGCTTCTTCATATTCTGTAAGTGTTTTTTCTATATATTCGCTCGAGTTGCCGACTCTTAAATTTTGCACATTTTCTGCTGCCTTCCCTATCTCACTTGTTGAATCTTTTTTGCCTATTTTACTGATGGTATCTTTTACATTGTCTACCACTTCGCCTGCGGTTTTACTTATTGTTTTGCCTATTGTACTAAAGCCTGTCTTTAAATTTTTCAAAACAGAAGCGTCTGCACCGTTTACACTTTTACCTTTTTTAAATGCGTAAATACTTGTACCAATTGCAACCGCTGCACCTACACCTGCTGCAATTAAGCCTTTGTTAACGCCTTCTTTTTCTTCTTTGGTTTCTTGTGTGTTACCTTGAAAATTTGGATTGTAGTAAGCTCCGATGCTTTGCGGGTAGTAACCGTAAGAGTAACCTGAAATTCCATTCATTGACATAAAATTCAACCTTCCTAAATTCTAACCTATGTATTAATAAAAAATCCTGCCTGAAAAAAATTGACAGGATTTCTTAATTTTATTAAGATTTATTAACTTATACATTTAATCTGATATAGCTAGATTCGTATATACCGTTAATTTTGGCTATTTTATCAAGCGTATTTTGTTCGACTTTGTCGTCGGTATTTATAATCATAATACTTTTTTCATCTTGCCTTATTTCGCCTTTTGCGTAGGACTTTTGGGCAACTTGCATACGCGATATGTTTATGCCGTCATCCCCTAAAACAGTTGCTACTGCTGCAATCATTCCGGGTTTATTTTCGTGAGGTACAAGCAGCATATGTTTTTCGGGTTTAATTGAAGTATTGTAATCATTAATTTTGACAATTCTTTTTATATGTTTTGCAATTAGCGCGCCTGAAATACTTGTGCAGTCTTTATCTGTGACTAAGTTAACGGTAATTGAGCCTATGTAGTCTGTTGTTTGTTGAGATTTTTTGGTTGAAATTTCAATTCCGCGTTTTTTAGCCAAAAGTGGCGCGTTAACATAGTTTACACCTGTTATATTACTTGAGAGCACGCCTTTTAAAATTGCAGTTTCAAGAGGAGATGTGTCAACTTGGGCTAAAGTTCCCTTTACTTCAATTTCAATAGATTTTAAGCTGCCTTTTGAAATTTGCGCCGCCATTTGAGCAATGTTTTCGGCTATGGGCATGTAGTCTTTGACAGGTTCGAGTTTTTGCGGTTTTAGTGAGGGTATATTGACTGCGCTTGTTGCGTCCCCGCCTGATAGTACAGATACAACCTGATTTGCAACATCAAGTGCTACGTTAATTTGCGCTTCATCTGTGCTTGCGCCCAAGTGAGGTGTGAGAACAACATTTTTGCCAAAGCCTAAAAGCACGTTGTTTTGTATATTTTTTTCATCTTCATACACATCAAGCGCACACGCGGCTACCTGACCGGATTCAAGGGCTTCTTTCAGCGCTGTTTCATCGATAATGCCCCCGCGGGCACAGTTTATAATTCTCACACCTTTTTTCATTCTGTTGATTGTATTTCTGTTAATCAAAGATGTCGTTTCTTTTGTTTTTGGTGTGTGGATTGTAATAAAGTCGCACTGCGCCCAAAAGTCGTCAAGGTGTTCGGCGTATTTTGCGCCAATGCCCTCAACCGCTTCGCGCGATGTGTACGGATCAAAAACAATAATTTTCATGCCAAGTGCAAGAGCAACTTGCGCAACATGGTGCCCGATTTTGCCAAGCCCTATTATGCCTAAGGTTTTACCGTAAACTTCCACGCCTGTGAATTTTGAGCGTTCCCATTTACCTTCTTTTACCGATTTTACTGCCTCAGGGATGTTGCGTGCCATAGAGAGCATCATAGCAACTGTGTGTTCTGCGGCGGCGTTTGTATTGCCGTCAGGCGAGTTTACAACGATTATACCTTTTGCCGTTGCCGCATCAAGGTCAATGTTATCTACCCCGACGCCCGCTCTGCCGATAATTTTAAGATTTTTGCCGGCTTCTATAATTTTTGCGGTGACTTTTGTTTGGCTTCTGACCAAAAGTGCATCGTAGTCGCCTATAATTTTACATAATTCGTCTTCTTCCATTGTAGGAAGATTGTCTGCATGGGCTGCTTTTTCGACAATTTTTATTGCAGCTTCATTTATTTTATCCGTAATTAAAACTTTTGCCATTTTTGCTTCCTTATTTTTTAAGTTTATCTATTGTTGCCTTTAAGCTTGCAAGTGCTGTAAGTACGTCGCGCTCGGATACAAAGCCTAATGTGCCCATTCTGAATATTTTGTCTTTTAAGTCATTTTGACCGTTTGCAACAACAATATTGTAGTCCTCTTTGAGAGTTTTTCTTATGTCAGGGACACTAACGCCTTCAGGCGGCAAAACAGAAGTTATTGCATAGCTTGCAATTGATTCGTCCTCAACAAAAAGTTTAAGCCCCATATCCTTGATACCTTGCCTTAAAAGCTTTGCATTGTGCTTGTGGCGTGCAAAGATATTTTCAAGACCTTCTTCTCTCATCATTTCAATTGCCGCATCCAGCGCCACAAAAAGGTTTACTGCGGGTGTCCAAGGTGTTGTGTCCTTGTCTAAATTCTTTTTGTAATCATCCCAATTGAAGTAGAAGCTCGGGTATTTGCATTGTTTGTGAAGTTCCCATGCTCTGTCGTTTGCAACTAAAAACGCAAGACCGGGGGGAATCATAAATCCTTTTTGTGAACCTGAAATAAGGACGTCAATGCCCCATTCGTCCATTTTGCAATCTATTGCACCTATTGATGTAATACCGTCCACTATTGATATTGCACCGTGTTCGCGGATAATTTTTGCAAGTTCCCTAACAGGATTTGTAACGCCCGTTGAAGTTTCGTTATGAGTGAGTGTCACAACTTTTATTTCTTTTTTTGTATCATTATCAAGTATTTTTTTAAGTTCATCAGGTTTAATTGCTTGACCGTAAGGTACTTCAAGTTTTTGAACATTGGCACCTCGCATAGCGGCAATTTTTGCCCAGCGTGCGCCAAAGTTGCCGATAATAAGCGATAAAACCTTGTCGCCTTCGTTTACAAGGTTGGATATAGCTGATTCCATAGCACCTGTGCCTGATGAAGTGTAGATTTGTACATCATATTTTGTTTGAAAGACCCACTTTAGACCTTCTTCAACCCTTCTTACAATTTTTGAAAATTCACTGCTTCTGTGACCGATGGGATGTTTTGCCATAGCCAAAAGCACGCTCTCAGGTACCGGTGTGGGTCCCGGAATCATTAAAAAATCTTTGTCTTTCATTTTTTCTTCCTTTATAAAGCTAAACTACTGTCCATACTTCTTGGTAAATATGCCTGCGGGTAGTTGTACGATCGGATAAAGCCCGAATCTTCGTACATTTTAACGGCATTTAAGTTGTCAAGATCGACGCTTGCATTTATCTCGCTCAAGTTAACAAGTCCTGATTGGTTCAGTTTGATAACGTCGCTTACAACTGATTTTAAAAGTAGTTTAGACAGCCCCATTCCACGATGTTCCTTTAAAATACCTACAAGCGGAATGTTGCCGATGTGTTCTCCTGTTACATTTGACAGGCAAAAGCCTATAAGTCTGTTTTCATGTAATAAGACTTTTGATGAGTGTGACAAAAATCTTCCGTAAACCGATTTTGTAATTTTGTCTACAATATCTCTACAACCTTCAATTGAGCCAAATCTGACATCAAAGTTAATATCAGAGGAGTCTGCAAAACTTTTTAATATTACTCCTGCTAATTCATCTGCATAGATATCGCTATATGGAACAATTTTGTATCCTATGGGAATTGAATACAAGTTTAACTGCTCAATCTCTTTTATGAGTTTTTTGTCGTTTATGTCAAAAACCATAACGGCAAGCTCAATAAATTTAAACCCGAAAAATGATGCATTGTCTTTGTAATCTGTTTGTACCCCCAACATAGGGTAACTTACAAGAGCTTGTTTCCTTCTTTCACAAGTATCAAGCATGAATTTTTCCATAAGAGAATTACGTTTTTCGTTTATGTTTTCATTACCCAGAATATGTATTAAAAATAGTTCAATTACGTCTTTACTTGCATTGGAATATGCCAAAAACCCTGTTGGTATATCATCTTCCAGTAAAATTACACAGTTTATAAGTTTTTTTTCAAAATATTCAATAAATTCTTCGTAAGTAAGAGGCTCTATTTCAAATTTGTAGTCTGTGGCGCATTTTAATCTAAAGTCGTTATACACGCCTGCAAAAATTTTAAAGTATTTTTGGCTCAAAACCTGCGTTTCGTACATCCCTAGGCTTTCCTTAACTGATTTGTGGCTATTATATCACAGTGGCACTTTGTTATCAAATGGTGCATTTTTTCTTTTTTTGTCATAATGTAGCGTTCGTTAAATTTGTTTATATCAGGCTCAATTGATACTCTTTCTTCAATCTCTATTCCATAGCCTTTTAGTGCGACAATTTTTGTCGGGTTGTTTGTTATCAGTTTAATTTTCTTGTAACCTAAATCGTAAAGGATTTGTGCTCCGACGCCGTAGTTGCGCAGGTCGCTTTTAAAGCCGAGTGAAATGTTTGCTTCAATTGTGTCTTGCCCTTTATCTTGCAGGGCATACGCCTTGAGTTTATTTATCAGCCCTATTCCGCGGCCTTCGTGGTCTAAAATATATACAAGCGCCCCTTTGCCGTATTCGTTAATCATAGTAAGTGACGAGTGCAGTTGCTGGTTGCAGTCGCATTTTAAACTGTGAAAAACATCGCCCGTCAGGCAGCATGAGTGGACTCTTACAAGCGGAATTTTGTCCGTACCGTCGTCTTTTACAAGTGCAACATGTTCTTTTTGGGTTAGTTCGTCAATATAGCCGTAAATTTCAAATTCTCCAAAAAGTGTCGGCAGAGATGTTTTTATCTCTCTTTTTACAAATCTTTCTTCTTTGAGTCTGTATTCAATTAACTGCGCAACCGTTATAAATTTTAAATTGTGTTCTTTTGCAAACTCTACAAGGTCATCACGACGAGCCATTGTGCCGTCCTCTTTCATTATTTCGCACATAACGGACGCTTCATCAAGTCCTGCAAGGCGTGCCAAATCAACCCCTGCTTCTGTGTGTCCGGTGCGTTTTAAAACTCCGCCCTCCCTTGCTATTATCGGGAAAATATGCCCTGGGCGCCTTAAATCTTCAGGTTTTGAGTTTTTATCAAGTATTACTTTTATTGTTTTTGCTCTGTCAAAAGCGCTAATTCCTGTTGTAACGCCATATTTAGGGTCGGCATCAACACTTTGGGTAAAATTTGTTCCTTTAACATCCGTATTGTGCTCCACCATTGGATTAATGCCGACTTTTTGTGCAAGTTTTTCTGTCAGAGCAAGGCAAATAAGCCCTCTGCATTTTTTTGCCATAAAATTTATTACGTCAGGAGTTACAAAAGATGCCGGAAAAAGCAGGTCGCCTTCGTTTTCTCTGCTCTCGTCATCTGCAACAATGACACCTTTGCCGTTTTTAAAATCTAAAATAGCTTCCTCAACAGTATTAAAAATTATTTTATTCATAAATATCCCTTTTAAAAGCCGTTTTCTCTCAGAAACTCTAAGCTTATTTTTTCCTTTTTATTATCCTTTGCTGACAAAAATTTTTCAACATATTTGGCAAACATATCATTTTCTATATTTACAAAATCCCCGCTTTTTAAAAACTTTAAATTTGTTTTTTCCAAAGTTTGCGGTATTATGCTTACACAAAAAGAATTTTTGCCGACTTTGCTTATGGTAAGGCTTATTCCGTTTAGTGCTACAGAGCCTTTTTCTATTATATATTTTGTGTCATATTCAATTTCAAATACTTTTGCTCCGCACTCCTCTTTTATCTCTTTTATTTTCCCAATACCGTCAATATGCCCCTGAACAATGTGCCCGTCAAGCCTTTGACCTAAAATCATTGCTCTTTCAAGGTTCACCTTATTGCCAATTTTTAAATAGTCCAAATTGGTTCTTCTCAGACTTTCTTTCATACAAAAAACGCTGAAAGTGTTTCTTGTGTTACTTATAACAGACTGGCATGCCCCGTTTACTGCAACAGATTCTCCTATTTTCAGCTCCCAAGAAAAGTTGGCACCTAAAGTAAAAACTTTTGCGCCGTTTTTTTGTTCTATATTTACAATTTCGCCAATTTCTTCAATCAATCCGGTGAACATAATTAAATAATAGCATGAAAAAATAAAAACACAGAGGGGGTTGTTTTGCTCTCTCTGTGTTATTAGGGTGTTGTTAGTGCTTCATTTAGGCCAATACATCAAGTTTTTGCCCGTTGACGCTCAGTTCGCGTCCTCCGCAGCAATTAATGTTAAGTTTTTCACCTTTTTCAAAACGGTTCATGGCACTTTGATATTTTTGACCTGCGCCGAATGTAACGGGTTTTGAGCATTGTGTTCTTGAGGCAATTGCCTGAATTGGTTTTATCATTTTTGCCCTTCCCCAGCCTTGTTTGTAACTTCGGCTGTATTTGTTCAACGGACTTTAATTTTATATCTGTAGTAATTTCATGTCAATACTATTTTTTAAAAATTTAATATCATCTTTATATTTTTTTGTATTATAATCAGGTTTATGAAAGATAAAATTATTGCAATTGTAGGTCGTCCGAATGTTGGCAAATCGACACTTGTCAACAGAATTGTCGGTGCAAGAAAATCTATTGTGGATGATATGCCGGGCGTTACTCGCGATAGAATTTATTTTGACGCAACTTGGCAGGGTAGGGACTTTGTAATTATTGATACGGGCGGGATTATAACCGATGATGACGACGAGTTTGTGAATAATATACTATCGCAAGCCAAGTTGGCTGTTGATGAGGCTGATACAATTATTTTTCTCGTTGATGCAAAAAGCGGTTTAAGCCCTTATGATTATGATATTGCAAATATTTTAAGAAAGTCAAAAAAAGAAATTTTACTTGTTGCAAATAAAGTTGATTCAAATTTGCAAAAAGATGATTTAAGCGAGTTTTACGAGCTTGGTTTTGGTGCGGCTCATCCGCTTAGTGCTCTGCATGGTTGCGGAGGTGTCGGAGATTTGCTTGACATAATAGTAAAAGACATTGAGCCCAAAAAAAATCCTGAAGATGAGCAGGAAGTTATAAAAATTGCAATAGTCGGCAAGCCTAATGCAGGCAAAAGCTCAATATTAAACAATCTTTTAAATGAGCAACGTGCAATTGTAAGCGACGTTTCAGGTACTACGCGCGACAGTATAAATTCTCGTATTACTTATCAAAATCAAGAGTATATATTAGTTGATACGGCAGGAATAAGAAAAAAATCAAAAGTGGACTATGGCGTTGAGGCTTTTGCGGTTGACAGAGCAATTAGAGCTATAAGGGAGGCTGATGTTGCACTTTTGGTTATAGATTGTGTAGAAGGTCTTACCGATCAAGACAAAAAAATTGCTCAAATAGCGCAAGAGGCAGGCTGTGGTTTAATTTTAGCGTTTAACAAGTGGGATTTGAAAAAAGGTGTTCAAACTCATTTGTATGAAAAAGACGTTGACTCTGACGCTCCTTTTTTAAACTTTGCAAAAAAACTTTTTGTGAGTGCAAAAACAGGGCAAAGGCTTAACCAGATTTTTGATACCGCGCGCGAAGTTGCCTTTGAGCGGGCAAAAAGAATTTCGACAGGTTTGTTAAATAAGGTTGTAAACGAAGCTTTTGCACTTAATCCGCCCGTTGCAATTAAAGGTAAAATGTTAAGGGTTTATTATACAACGCAACCGAAAACCAAACCGCCGACTTTTGTTTTGTTTATAAATAATAAGGATTTGGTTAAAGATTCGTATAAAAGATATTTGCTGAAAAAACTGCGCGACGCGTTTGGTTTCTTTGGCACTCCGATAAGAATTTCTTTTAGAGAAAAGGGGGAGAAGTAGCGCATGGAGTTTTTGTTAAACAGTTTTTTGTCATTTTATTCGATGGAATCTCTTAAATTTTTGGCAGGATTTTGCATTATTGCTTATTTAATAGGCTCAATTCCGACAGGCTATATTATTGTAAAATTAAAAACAGGCAAAGATATAAGGCAAGTTGGCTCAGGTTCGACGGGGGCAACAAATGTAAAAAGGGTGCTCGGTAAAAAATGGTTTTTTATTGTAATGCTGCTTGATGCAATAAAAGGCGCACTGCCTGTTGTGCTGGCAAAGATGTCGCTTAAAGCAGGATTGCTGCTTGATCCATACGGAATTTATGCTGTCGCATGTGCAATTTTTGTAATTATAGGACATTCAAAACCCGTATTTTTAAATTTCCGAGGTGGAAAGTCCGTAGCCTCGGGCGTTGGGACGATTTTAGCACTTTCACCTCTTGCAGGACTTGCTATAGCGCTTATTTGGGGTGTGATTACATATGTAAGCAAATATGTTTCGCTTGGCTCAATTGTGGCTCTTGTTTTCTCGCCGTTTATTATGTATTTTCTCTCGGCTCCGATTGCATATGTTCTATATTGTGCTATTGCTGCAATCTACATTGTTTATCTGCACAGGGAAAATATAAAAAGGCTGCTTGCGGGGAATGAAAATAAAGTCAGATAACTTGCAAAAAAAATATGAGCATGTATTATTATATATGTCAGAAAAATTCCCGACATCTCCAATAGCGTAAATAGCCCTTATAAGGTCTGTTTTGCTGTTTTATTTTTTTGGGAAACAATAAGGTAATAATAATACAATTTGAAAGGTATAAAACGTGGAAGAAAAAGAAACAATCCAAAACGAAGCAGTTGAAGAAGTTGTTGAAACCGTTGAAGCGGAAGTAGAAACAGACGCTGCTGCACAGGAAAAAGAAACAGAAGTTGAAGTTCAACAACTAAAACCTCAAAGAAGAGGTCAAAGAAGAAGAAAAATCGAAACAGTTGAACCTGTTGAGTCTGAATGGAAAGAACAAGTTGTTCAAATTCGTCGTGTAACAAAGGTTGTTAAAGGCGGTAAAAAACTCAGCTTTAGAGCAATTGTTATCGTTGGCAACAAAAAAGGCCAAGTAGGTATGGGTGTTGCAAAAGCGGCAGAAGTTATTATTGCGATTCAAAAAGCGGTGGCTGATGCAAGAAAAAATCTTATCAGTGTTCCGATTTTCAAAACTACAATACCTCATATGGTTACAGGTCGCTCAGGTGCGGGCTCGGTTGTACTTAAACCGGCTTCACAAGGTACCGGTGTAATCGCAGGTGGCGCTGTTCGTGCAGTGCTTGAATTATCAGGTATCGAGAACATATTATCAAAATCTTTAGGTTCTAAATCTCCGCTTAATGCGGCAAATGCCACTTTGGAAGCTTTAAAGAGCCTAAGAACATTCTCCGATGTTGCTCGTGCTCGCGGAATTGATATGAAAAAAATGTTAGGTTAGGAAGCAGGTAACAAATGGCTAAAAAAGAAGAAAAAGTTAAAATAAAATTAGTAAAAAGTACTATTGGTGCACCTGAAAAACATGTTAAAATTGTACGTGCGCTAGGTTTAACAAAAACAAATCAAATTGTTGAACATTTACCTTCAGCTACAATTATGGGCATGGTAAATAAAGTTCCTCACTTGGTACAGGTAGTAGAATAGAAAGTAAAGGTATATAAATGATAACATTGGAAGATTTAAAACCGGCAGAAGGTTCGGTATCAAAATCTAAAAGAGTTGGCAGAGGTCGTTCTTCAGGTCATGGTAAAACTTCATGCCGCGGCCACAACGGCGAAGGTCAAAGATCAGGCAGAAGCGCAAAACGCGGTTTTGAAGGCGGACAAATGCCGTCATACCGTCAAATGCCGAAATTAAAAGGCTTTAAAAACAGATTTGCTCTTAAAGCTGCTGAAATTAACGTTAGTGACTTAAATGGTTTTGATGTTGACAGTATCGATTTAACTTATTTGATTGAAAATAAAAAAGCTCACCCGTCTTGCGTTGTTTTGCGTGTTTTAGGCAACGGTGAACTTAATAAGGCTGTAAATATCAAGGCTACTTATGTTACACCATCAGCAAAAGAAAAAATTGAAAAAGCAGGCGGAAAGGTTGAATTAGTTTAATGCAACAACAAGTAAACAGCCAGCAAATGCTGGAGAGTTTAATGTCAAATTTAAGAGCAAGCGGGCTAAAGCAAAAGCTTATTTTTACTTTTGCGATTATCGCGCTGTTTAGATTTGGCGCTCAGTTACCGATTTATGGAATTAACAATGAAGTTTTTCAGGCCATGGCGGCAGGAAATAACATGATAGGATTTTTAGACCTGTTTTCAGGCGGTGCTTTGGGTAAAGTTTCAATCTTTGCCCTCGGCATAGGTCCTTACATTACTGCATCAATCATAATGCAGCTTTTAGCCGTAATTATACCCTATCTTGAAAAACTTCAAAAAGAGGAAGGTGAGGCAGGCAGGCGCAAAATACAACAGTTAACAAGGCAATTTACGGTTGTTCTTGCACTGTTTCAGTCTTTTGTTTTTGTTACTATACTTACTAAACTTCCAAATTCAATAGTGCATACTGTGAGTACACCACTGTTTTTTATCGGCTCTATGGCTGCACTTACGGCAGGTTCTGTATTTGTAATGTGGCTTGCTGAGTTGATTACGGAAAAAGGTGTCGGTAACGGCGGTTCCTTGATTATCTTTATCGGTATTATATCGGGTATTCCTCTGTACGCTTCAAGAACTGCAACTCTTGTATCTCAAGATACTGCCTTGCAGCTTGGCTTGGTTGGTTTACTTGCAATATTTGTTGCTACTATAATTTTTATCATCGTATTTCAAGATGCGGTCAGAAAAGTTCCTATTGTCAGTGCCAGACGTCAGGTAGGTAACAAAGTTTATGGCGGCGCAAATACAAATATCCCGTTTAAATTAAACCCGGGCGGCGTTATGCCTATTATCTTTGCGGTGGCTATACTTTTGTTCCCCGCAACTATTTTGAGTTTTGTACAGCAAATGAAGTTGCCTGAGGGCGTTGTAAGAAATGTATTGGAGCAAATGAGTTTGTTTTTAAGCCCGTCTTCAGTCAGCTACTATGTTATATATTTCCTTTTGATTGTGGCTTTGACTTTCTTTTATGCTTCAATTATTCCAAGCATGCAGCCTAAGGAAATTGCAAATAACCTTAAAAAGTACGGTTCAGCTATCCCCGGGGTTAAACCGGGTAAACCTACCGCTGATAAGTTGGATGAAATTTTGAGCAGAACAATATTTATTGGCGCAATTTCACTTGGCATAATTGCACTTATTCCGACTATTGCAAGTAAAATTACAAATATTACAACCATGCAAGGGCTCGGCGCTACATCTCTTATCATCATGGTTGGTGTTGCGCTTGATTTTATAAATCAAATCAAAACACACATGTTGGCAAAAAATTACGAAAGTTTTCTTCAGCAATAAGGATAGATAGAAAATGAAAAAAATATTTATATTTTTAGGCCCTCCGGGATGCGGTAAAGGTACTCAAACGGCAAGACTGTCGCAAAAGCTTGATATTCCTCATATTGATACAGGCTCGCTGTTGAGGAAAAATATCCAAGACAACACACCTTTTGGCATTGAGGCTAAAAAATATATTGATAAAGGTTTGCTTGTACCCATTGAAGTGGTTCAAAGTGTAATAAAAGACAGAATTAAAAGGGATGATTGCAAGGACGGCTTTATTCTTGACGGTTTTCCGCGCTCGGTTGAGCAGGCTGACGCACTAAAGGAAATTTTGTCCGAGGTTACAAGCTTTACCCTTAAGGATGATGCAATTGCGATTTATTTTGACATTGCAAATGATGTGTTAATTCAAAGGCTTGTAAACAGGCGCTCTTGTCCAAAGTGCGGTATGATATATAACCTTATAAGTTCTCCGCCAAAAATTATGAACTATTGTGATATTTGTGATACGCAGCTGGTTCAAAGAAAAGACGACAATGAACAGACCGCGAAGGCACGTTTTGAAACTTATGAGCGCGAAACAAAACCGCTGCTTGAATATTTTGAGAACGAAGGAATTCTTGAAGAAATCAACGCTGACGCGCCGATAAGCGATGTATGGCAAAGTCTTAAAGAAATTATAATTGATGAAGAGTAGGGAATAAAATTGATTACAAGAAAATCTCGTGAAGAATTAAAACTAATGCGCCATGCAGGTTCGATTGTCGCCCTTGTGCATCAGGAGATGAAAAAAGCTGTTTGTGAAGGAATTTCAACATATGAGCTTGATCAGATTGCTTCAAAAATAATAAGGGATAATAAAGCAATTCCTACATTTTTAAATTACCATGGTTATCCTGCATCTATTTGCACTTCGGTTAACGAGCAGGTTGTACATGGAATCCCCTCAAAGGATATTGTTTTGCAGGCGGGCGATATTATATCAATCGATGTTGGTGCAACTTATCGAGGGCTTGTAGGTGACAGTGCTTGGACCTATCCTGTGGGGGAAATTTCTCAAGATAAAAAAATGCTTTTAGAAACTACCGAAAAAGCCTTAATGGCAGGTGTTTCAAGGATGATTAGCGGCAATTTATTGGAAGAAGTTTCGGCAGCCGTAGAGGATGTTGCACTCTCAAAAGGTCTTGGAATTGTACGCCAGTACGGTGGTCATGGCGTTGGCAGAAATATGCATGAGGACCCCTTTGTATTTAACTACCGCACAGGCAATAAGACAGTGTTAAAGTCAGGGATGACAATTGCAATAGAGCCTATGTTGAATTTAGGTAAGGACGATGTCTACGTTTTGGACGATGATTGGACTGTTGTAACTGCAGATGATATGGCTTCGGCGCATTTTGAGCACACAGTTTTAGTAGGCGATGACGGGCCTGAGATTTTAACAAAGTTAAGTTAGATATTTTTTTGGCAGTTTGTCTATTACTTTTGTTATACTTTCAAAATAGTTATTTTCTTTTGAAAAGTTTACTGTAAGAAATTCTGTTTTTTCAAGCGAATAGTAACATATTGATATGTTTTGTGTCTTGAAAATTTTTGAGCCGCAGTAAAGATAAACTATGCTTTGCAGGTCGCACTCGGGGCTTTTTGGTATGTTTTTTGATTTCCAATCATAGATTATATAGTTGTCTTTATCCTGAAAAATAGCGTCAAATCTGCCTGTCAGATAAAAGTTGTATCCTTTGTGTGTACATTTTACAAGGAAATTTTCCTCTGATTTTATAAATTTTTCTTTGTTTTTAAAAATTTCATCTCTTAAAACTTTTTCAAGCAGCTCTTGTTCAATTTTTGGCATGTTGCTTTTAATTTTTGTTATGTCAAAACCTTTGATGTAGTATGAAATCATTGCGTGCAGGCGCTCTCCGCGTTTTGCACTTTCATTTTTGTTTAAAAAATCAAGCTGTAAAATATATCGGTTGATAAAATTTTCAACATTTTCATCAAGCACTTTGAGTGAATTTGCGCTAAAAGTGTTCATCTTGCCTCCTTAATGTTAAAAATTTCACTAGGTTCGATACTTTTTTCTTTTTTGAATATTTTGTAAGTTTTTGCACAACTCAATAAAAGCTTGGTTTTTGCCCTTGTAATGCCTACATAAAGCAGTCTGTAGTTTTCTTCAAGTATTTCTTGTTTTAGTGTTTCACTGTCTTTGGGGTTTGGTTTTAGCGATTCAATAAGCTCCGTATTTTTCTTTAATTTTATGTCGTCAAGTTTTAGCCCCATATTTTCGCTGTTTAGCTCGGGTATAAAAACAAAGTCAAATTCGTCACCCTTAGCTTTATGCATTGTCATAATCCTTATCGCGTCTGTTTTTTCTTCGTCTTTTGTGAAAAATTTTACGCTTTTGTTTGCTCTTTCTGATATTTCATTTAAGCGGTTTGTCATCTCCTCAAAAGAGTTGTAGGATTTTAAAATTTTTTCTGCTATGGAATAAACCATTGATATATTTGCAAATTCAAGTGTGTTTTTAAAATAATAATCCCCAATTTCAAAAATAAGCTCAAGAGGATTTGTTGTGCTCTTTAGTAAAAAATACCTTAAATCCCACCATAGCGAATATTTTGAAAAATAATCGCAGAGGAAATCTTTTTCTTCTATTTCGACTAAAATTTCTCTTTCATCTTGATATTGTTCAATTTCAAGCATAGTTTCAATGCTTTTTTTGATATTTTTTTTGTTTCTTGTGTCATTTATAAAATTAAATACAGCGAGCACAACTCTAAAAACAGCGTTGTTGTTGAGTGTATCTGTGGTTTTTTCGTATTTAATGTTTTTACCCTCAAGAAATTCACCCCATTTTAAAACTTGCCAATTGCTTCTGAGCAGTATCCCAATACTTTTATCGGGATGTTCGTTTTTTATTTTTTTAATTTCACTTACAATATAATTTTTCTCATCCTCGCTTTTTTCAAAGACCTTAAACTCTACCCCGTCAGTGTTTGTTGGGTTTTTGCCTTCGACAGGCTGCATTTTTATGTTTAAAAAAGCCTCAGGTGCAAACTTGTGTGCTTCATCAATTGTCTTGTTTGCCAGTTCGATAATTTTCAACCCGCACCTTTGTGATTTGTTCATTTCAACATTGTAATTTTCTTTTATAAATTTTTTAAACCCTCTGACATCAGAATTTGAAAAAGTCGCGGTTATTGCCTGATTTACATCTCCGCACCTTATTATATTTCCGTATTTTTCACCCAAAACAGTTATTAATTCCTGTTGAATGGGGGATGAATCCTGCGCTTCATCCTCTATTATAACTCTGCACATGTTCTGATAGTAATTGCGCACATCAGAGTTACTCTTTAGTAGTTTTAAGGCGTAAGTTAACAAATCGTCATAGTCAAGAAAATTATTTTCTTTCATAAAATTATTGTAAGAGCTGTAAATCCTTTTAAAGCTTGGGCTTTTAACTTTTTCAAGCTGTACAAGGGAGTTTTTAAAGTCGCTTATTGCTCTTTCGTACAGTTCTGTTTTGTCGTAATCGAGTCCCGAGTTTACAACTGATGTCATAATCAACTCGCGCCTTTTTATTTCGTCAATAATTTCAAAATCATTGTCAATATTTAAAAAGGCATAGTTATTGTTTTCTTTTAAGATTTTAAGTGCAAGCCCATGAATAGTCGAAATTTGGGGTAATTCCACCATGTTTGGATAATTTTGTTTTATTCTTTCTCTGAAATTTCTTGCTGCTGATTCCATAAAAGTCAACACAAAAATATTTTCGCTCTTTAGGTTTTCTATAACATCTCCCTCAAGCAATTTTAATATTAATGCAAGCATAATGGTTGTTTTGCCTGAGCCTGCAACGGCGCTTACTGCCATTTTTCCCGATTTATATTCAAGTACCGGTCTTTGATCGTCGCGCGGGGTTATTTTTTTTGCGAGATTTGTTTTTATATTTTGTTCCGATTTAAAAAATTTGTCCGTTGCGCCAAAATTTTCAACTCCCAAGGTATCATAAATGCTTGAATATACATATATTTTTTCATCGGAGCACAAAAAGAGTTTGTATAAAATTCTTGCTGTCCTGTCAAGCGTCAATTCCAAGTTGTCATTTGGCTCAAATGTGCTTTTGTTCCAGTTTTTCTGAAAAACCCAAGAATTGTAAAGCATTCCTATGTCTTGTTTTATCCAGTCGGAGTTCGAACAATCAAGTAAAAACAGATGTTTTACATTAATTTCATTGTCTATCAACTTTTGGGCACTTGCAACAATTATTGAACTTTGCGGTATTTCATCTTCGCTTAGGGGGTTTTCCGATATTATTGTATTTTGCAGTTGTTCAATAAGGTTTATTTTTTCAAAACCGTTCTCAAAAACTTCCTCAAAATCGTTTATTTGTTTTGCAAGTTTGTTTAACTTTAAAATGGAGCTTTGATTTTCAATGTTTTTTTCTACATATTTATTGCAAATTTCAAAAAGCTGTCCGCTTAAATTTTGCTCTTTTATTTTTTCGCAAAATTCAAGAAAGTCTCCTATTTTCTCATTTTTTTGCTCTTTTAAAAATTCTTTTACGGGTTTTCTGTACAAATAATTTGCCTCGCGATAAAGCTGGGTAAGTTCTATTGCTTCGCTTGGAGTAAGTTTTAAAATTTCAATAAAAATTGACTTTAGTACAAAAGGGCTTAAATATGTATCAACTATATTTGCAAGTTTTAAAATCTCTATTACTGTTGAAACAAGCGGGTTTTGGTTTAGTTTTTCGCTGCCGGAGAGAAAAAACACATCTTGTTTTATTTTTTTAAAGCAAAAGCGCAAATAATCATCCGTAAGCGGTGTTACAACTGCAATGTCAGAGGGTTTTACGCCGTTTTTAATAAGGGTTTTAATTTCTTCAACGGTGTTAAAAATCATTTCATCTCTGCGAATAAAACTTTTGACTATAGTGTTTTTTTCGCAAAATACTTTTTTGTTTTTAACGCAATCAAAAACTCTTTTTGCAATTTTTAATTTTTCGCTATTTTCCCTTAAATCAATTGGTTTTTGTTCTAAAAATTTTTCAAAGTCAACAATTGTTGCACTTAAATAGCCAAGTCTCGATGAACCCAGAGGGTCTTGTGCTATGAAAAATTCCCTGATTTCATCTTTAATGTATTTTAAATATTCAAAAACAACCGGCGTAATTTCGTCCCCGTCGTCTAAAATTACGTAGCGGTAAGGGTTTTTGGTATTTTTGTAAAGATATTCAAAAATATTTACTTGTCTTAAATAGTCAAAAGCCCTAAATTCAAGAGTTTTTAACTTGTATAAATTAATTGCCTCCCTTGCCTCATTTGCGTAGGACTCATTTAAAACTTTTTCGCGTTTCTTTATTTCATCCTGATTCAGTGCATTTTGTACAATTAAGGAGTAGCGCCTTAAAAGCTGGTGCAAAAGGTTTACTTTAGAATTGTAGCCCTTAAATTCCACCTCTTTTATGCAATTTTTAAAAATGTATTGCGATACTTCAAGTCCGCACAGGTGCGCAAAGACTGTGGAGTTGGGGTTTTTTATGTTATTTTCAACAAGTGCCCAGTTTTTTTCCAAAAAATTCCTTGTAAGTCCAAAAAAGCTAAATACATTTAAGTTTCCGATGTTGCCTGTTTGAGATTTATTTTTGATTTTTTCCGTAAAATTTTTCTTTTTTCTTCCGTTTTGAACAAGCACGAGAATTTCCTCGGGCTTTGCGCCCAAGTTTACAAGATTGAAAAATTTTTCAACAAGTATATCTGTTTTGTTTGAATTTATGGTTGAATAAAATATCATAATATGTCAGTAGGATCGACATCCACAGTCATTTTAATTTCTTTGTGCAAACTTATTCTCCTTAAAAAACCAAGTACTGTGTCATGCCCTTTTTGTCCGAGTTTATTTTTTATAAGAATATTGTAGCGGTACTCTCCCCTTATTTTTCCTATTACGCAAGGAACTGGGCCAAGCGTGATTATTCTTTCATCAAGTGAGAGTTTTTTTATGTAATTTTCAAGATGCGCAGCTATTTCCACACAGGCATGCTCTGCCATAAAGTCCTCGCTTGAGCTTATGATTATTCTTATTATTTTTGAATAAGGGGGGTAATCGTACTCTTGTCTTAGTTCTTTTTCTTTTTCAAAAAAGCTCAAATAATCCTGTTCTTTTGCTTTTTGCAAGAATAAATTGTCAGGGTTGTAAGTTTGAAAAATTACTTTGCCTTTGTGTTCTCCTCTGCCTGAGCGTCCCGCAACCTGTGTCAAAAGCGAAAAGCCGCGCTCCGAGCTTCTGTAGTCGGGCAAATTAAAACTTAAATCTGCGTTAATTACCCCGACAAGCGTTACATTTGGGTTATCCAGACCCTTTGCAATCATTTGAGTGCCTATTAAAATATTTATTTCGCCCTGTTGAAATTTTTGTAAAATTTCTATGTGTTCGTTTTTTGTATTCAGACTGTCACTGTCAAGACGTGCGATTGTCATATCACTAAAGATTTTTCTTGCTATTTCTTCAACCCTTTGTGAGCCTGTGCCGAAATTTTCAAGTTCTTCGCTCGAACACTTTGCGCATTTTGCCGCTTTTGTTTCATAACCGCAGTAGTGGCATTTGTATGAATTTGTTTGTGAGTGGTAAATTAAGGGTATTGCACATTTTTTACACTCCAGAACTTCTCCGCATTCCATACATTGAGTATAGCTTGAAAAACCGCGCCTGTTTATTAGGAAAATAACTTGTTCGCCACGCTCTACGGTTTGTTTGGTTTTTTCAACAAGCGTACGAGAAAAAATCCCCAAGTTGCCTTCCAGCCTTTCACTTTTCATATCAATTATGCTTACATCGGGCAATTGGGCATTGTTATATCTGTTTTTTAGTTCAAAAAGCGAATTTGTGTTTTGTGCCTCCCAAAAACTTTCCACATCGGGAGTTGCGCTGCCTGAAATAATTTTAGCGCCATAGAGTTGCGCCAGTTTTTTTGCAACATTTTTTGCGCAATACCTCGGGTTTGGCATGGTTTGTTTGTAACTTGTGTCGTGTTCTTCATCGATTATAATAAGCCCCAAGTTTGCAATTGGTGCAAATACTGCCGAGCGTGCACCAAAGAGAATTTTTATCTCATTTTGTCTTAATCTTTGCCATACGCTGTATTTTTCTGCCTCTGAAATGGATGAGTGCCATATGGCAACGTTTTGCGAGCCAAAGCGATTTATTGTGCGCATGGTGAGTTGAGATACAAGCGCAATCTCAGGTGCCATAAAAAGCACGTTTTTACCTTCTTTTATGGTATCTTCTATTAATTTAAAATAAATCTCGGTTTTGCCTGAGCCTGTAATACCCCAAAGTAAAGAGTTTTGAGCATTTACATGTTTTATTTCTTCATAAACTTTTTGTTGTTCATCGCTCAAATTATGCTCTATAAGCCCGCTTTCTTCTTTGAGAGCTGCGTTTTCTTTTTTTGGTTTTCTGTATTTTTTTACATTTTTTTCAAAAAACTTTTGAGGGAGTGCCGTTTTTAAAACTGTTGCAATGTCGCAAAAATAGTAGTTTGCAACCCACTCAAGCAGCTTTAAATACTCAATATCAAAAAGCGGTTCGCTCTCAAGAATTTCGTCTATATATTTTGCCTTAATACTCTCATCAAGGTAGTTTGAAAACCCTACAACATAACCCTTTATTTTTCTTTTTGGCCCAAAAGGCACGCTGAGCGCCTGTCCGATTTTAATTTTGTCCTTAAAATCTTTGGGTATTAAATAACTGAATGTTTTTGTACCGAGTTTTGCAACATCAACCAGTACAAGTGCATATTTATACATCTATAGTACCTTTTGAGGGATATTTTTAATATTTAAGTCAATAGTGTCAAAAATGGCTTTTTGTATTCCGGTACCTGAGGTAAAATCGCTGTTTGCAGGTAAAATCTTTATGCTTGAGCTGTTTGTACCTTCTTTTGAAACGGTTACAATGTAGTTTTTGTTTAGTGTTTTAAACATTATGTACCCGCTTTTTGACTGCATTTCAATTATGTCATATTGTCCTGTGGAGTTAAGTGCGCTTAGCGTAAGCAAATATAAATTGTCCGCACTTACGGAGTAGTTTTTATTACAGCTTGAAAGCATTGACTCGTTTGCATTTGCGCTAAGCGAAAAAAGTATTAAAGTAAATAATGTTAAAATTCTTTTCATTACTCTCCTTCTCTCCAAGTTTTTGCACATTTTGTGTCGACCTTGAGCGGAACCCTAAGGGGCTGATTTAACTCCATTGCTTTTATTGTAAGTTCTTTTACTTCTTCAAGCTCGTTTTTTGGCACTTCAAGCACAAGTTCGTCGTGTACTTGAAGAATCATTTTTGATTTGTATTTTTTTAAATCATCGTGTAATTTTACCATTGCCATTTTAATTAAGTCCGCGCTTGTGCCTTGCAGCGGTGCATTTACGGCAGCACGCTGGGCAAATTCTCTTATTTTTGCGTTTCTTGAGTTCAGTTCTGCACCCAGATACCTTTTTCTTCCGTAGAGTGTTTCTACATAGCCCTCCTGATGGGCTTCTATAAGGGTGTTATTAATATAGGAGTTAATTTTTGGATATGTTGCAAAATATTTATCTATAAACTCTTGGGCTTCAAGCGGTGTTATCCCGAGAACAGATGAGAGTCCGTAGCGTGTTTGACCGTATATAAGTCCGAAATTTACCGCTTTTGCTTTTCTTCTCATTTCTTTTGTAACTTCTTCTTTTTTGACTTCAAAAATCTTTGATGCGGTAATTAAATGTATGTCTTCGTCATTACAAAAGGCGTCTATGAGAACTTCATCTGCGGAAAAATGCGCCAACAATCTTAGTTCAATTTGTGAGTAATCAGCAGAGAGAATGTAAGAATTTTCTCTGTCTGTAGGCACAAAAGCTGCTCGAATGCGGTTTGAAAACTCTGTTCTTGTAGGTATACTTTGCAAATTAGGGTCAGAGCTTGAGAGTCTGCCTGTGGTTGTTACTATTTGGTTAAAATGGGTGTGAATTTTGCCGTCATCTTTTATTAGTTTTGGCAAGTTATCAATATATGTTGTTTTAAGCTTCATTAGCTGTCTGTGCTCTAAAATATCTCTTGCAATCTGGTGTTCAAGCGCAAGTTCGTCAAGAATTTTTGCCGAGGTTGAAAAGCCTGTTTTGTTCTTTTTTGACGGTTTTATTTTAAGAGTATTAAAAAGTATCTCGGAAACTTGTTTTGGAGAATTTATGTTAAAAGTTGTGCCTGCCTGATTGTAGATTTTTTCTTCAAAATTAAGTATTTTTTCGTTAACTTCCAGACTCAGCGTTTTTAAGTAATTAACATCAAGGCTCACCCCTGTGTCCTCCATGTCTTTTAAAACATATGCCAAGGGCAACTCAACTTTATTTATCAGATTTTTTTCTTTTTCATTTAATGAGTTTTGGTAAAACTCATATAAGCTTAAAATATTTCTTGTCAGCTTAAAACCGTCGTTTTCATCCGGCATGAAATTCAGATAATTTTGTATTTGCGAAACTATATCATGTTTTCTTGAGGAATCTTTAACGTAGCTTGTTAACATAATATCCGATATTACGCCTTTTGGGTTGATGTAATTAAGCTCATTTTTAATATCATATACAACTTTTTTTATGTTTGGATTTTCAAGAATTTCAATGACCTTATTGTCGTCTTTTTTTACAAGTGCGCAAGTATTATTTTGAGCCAGATAAAGGGAGTTTGGCATTTGGGGTAAAATGGCGCTCAGTGCAATAATATCACCGTCTTTTATATTATTTAAAAACTCATAATACTCCTCTTGGCTTGTAAGTTTTGTAATTTCTTCATCCTCTTTTTGTTCTTGATGAAAAAGCCCGAGCTGGACTTGGGTTTGTGCTTGTTCGTCTTTTATTGTTACAAAATTTTCCGCTTTGGTTTCTGTGCAACTTGTCTCAAAAGGTGCGAGCAATTTATCTATATTTTTTACAAAGCTGTAGAACTGAACACTTTGGAAAAAGTCTGTAACGGCTTGCTTGTTTGGTATTTCAAGGCAGGTTCGAGAAAAGTCAAAATCAATTTCAACATCTCTTTTAATTGTTGCCAAAAATTGCGACAAATACGCCATTTCTTTTTGTTCGATAAGTTTTTCTTTTATAGCTTTTTTTGTTATGTTTTCAATATTTTCATACACGCCCTCAAGTGTTTTGTATTCTTGCAAAAGCCATTGAGCTGTTTTTGCACCAATACCTTTTACTCCGGGGATGTTGTCGGAACTGTCGCCGCAAAGAGCCTTGTAGTCTACAACTTGAGAGGGGTATACCCCTAAGTTTTCAAAAACTTCATCCCACCCCAGACAACTAAGCACGCCTTTTTGGGGAATAAGCACTTTTATTGTGCCTTCCTTGTCTACAAGTTGCAAGCTGTCTTTATCGCCTGTCAAAATATAGGTGTTATGCCCCATTTGTTTTGCTTTTGATGAAATTGTGCCGATAATGTCATCGCCTTCAAAGCCTTCTTTTGTGTAAATTGGTATATTGAGGGCTTTTAGTCCTTCCATTATTAAAGAAAGTTGCGAGCGCAATGTATCAGGCATGGTTTGTCTGTTTGCCTTGTAATCTTGGTATTTTTCGAGCCTGAAAGTGTGTCTTGAGACATCAAAGGCAACAGCAATGGAGTTTGGCTTGATATCGGCTCCGCCTTTTGAGGATGATGAGAGCAAGTCAAAAATTGATTTAAAAAACCCGTAAATTGCCCATGTAGGTTGATGTTGCGTTGTTTGCATATTGGTACGCTCAAGCGCAAAAAACATCCTGAAAGCAAGCGCATGTCCGTCTATCAGTATTAGAGTTTTTTTATCCTCGCTCCTCATATCCCACCTTTTATTTTATTTTACCTTAAAAATCATCCTTTGTAATCAGTTTTGTATTATTTAATATTTTTACCTCAAAATTTCCACTGTTTGAGCCGCTTTGTTCTGTTATAGCTCCCTTTGATAAACACTCACCTTGATTAGCTGAGTATATTTTTATGTAGTTTGCAATATTTATGTCACTGTTTTCGCTGCAAGTTCTTGAAAAATCAAATTTTGCTTCATTAGAACATACAAGATAAAACGAGTTTGCACCTACTGTGGTTTTATAGCTGTTAACATTTGCTTTGCAGCCTATGTCTTGCCAGATGAACTCATTATTATCATCTTTTATCCCTGCAAAAATAAAATATCCGTCAGGGTTTGCATCGGTTATAACTTCTATTTCGTCAGAATTTTTGTCTGTAATAATGCTGTCTGATTCAACAATATCTTCAAAATTTATATTTTCTTGAATTTGTTCGTATGTTTGGGCATAGGAGTTTGCCTTAATTTTTATATTTTTAAGACCTGCAAATCTTAGAAAATATGTCGGTAATTCAAGTTGGGCTTCTATTTTAACCTTTTTTTCTCCGCTTTCTTCTTCTTTGTAATATACATTTAGCAATTGTGCGTCTTTTAGAGTGTCAAATTCAGCTTTATATAGACTGAAGTACTTTTTGCTGTAGTCCTGTGAGTTTTCTTTGTATTTTGCAATACTTGCAAGTGCTGTTGTTTCGACTGCACGCTGCAATTTTACTCTGTTCATTGTTACAAAAGCCATGTCAATTGCAAATGCACTAAATACTATAAAAGAAAAGCAAAATACTGCAACTAAAATTGAAACATTTGCACGTTTTTTATTAAGTTTAATCATGTTTGCGGGCTTTCTTCATTTTGCTGGGCAGTATTTCTATAGTCAGTAAAATCATTTGCAAGATTAGTATCGGTAATATTATAAGAATTTGGCAAAAAGAGTGCTTTGTTTGATATAACTATGCTCTTGAAATGAAACTCATCCGGTATTGCTCCAAAAAATGTATTTACAAGGGTGAAAGCATATGTATAAGTGTATGTTGCAACACTTATCGTGAAATCTTCCACTTCAAAAGTCTGAACCTTTACTGTGTCGGAGTACGGAACTTTTCTTGAGGCGAGAATTTTTCGAGTGTTGTCTTGTATTTCTTTTGATATGTCTTTGTAAGAGGAGTTGTTGTTATTTCTGTATATGCTTGAGGCAGCCCCTACTGCACGATTTAGCGCACTGTTAAGCTCAATCCCCGCGTTTATTCCGTAGCCTATTTCGCTTAGCAGTGCAATTATTCCGACTAAAAAAGGAAAAAACAAAACAAATTCAACAAGATGTTGAGCCTTTGAGCGTTTTTGCCCAAAGGCTTTAAAATCTTGTTTATTTTTAATCGTCGTCTTCTTGAACTCCATTACCCTTAACCATAAAGCTGTATGACAAATCTTTATAGGTTACATTAATCGGGTATACCCCGGGGTCTTTTAAGAAAAGGTAAAAGAATTTATTTTCTTTAGGTTTAACTACTGCTGCCGTATTTATTGTATGTTGGCTTATGCCTTCAACAACAGTACTTATTTGTTTGTACGCTCCGTCACTTGATGATACGCTTGTGGTTTCAGCAATAGGGTTTGTTTGGTTTAAGCGTTGATAATTGTTTGCAATATTTGCAATGTTGCTTAGTGTGCCTGAGGCTTGTGACATTGAAGCAAGCGCACCTGCTTGTGAACTTTGGTATGCCCCCAAATAGTTTGATGAGCTGATTAAGCTTATTGGGGTGTTGTTTGCGCTTAATTCAAAGTCTTTTGTATAAAATACGTAGTCATTTGCACTTGAGTTGTTGTTTATTTGAACATATGCAGCCAGTACATCAGGTACGGGGGTTTTTGAAATTCCTACCCGCATTGAAATATCTTCGCCTGCCGATGTTTTATTGTATGTTGAAAAATAAAACATTTCGTCAGTTTGGATGAGTGCCGAATTTTTTGCATCAAAATCCTCTCCGACATAGGACAATGTTGAACAGCCGCCAAGTGCGAACGCGCTGAGTACTACTGCACCGAGCGTTAACATGGTTTTTTTCAGCCTATTGGCAATTTGCTTTTTCATCTTCGCTTACTCCTTTGATTGTAAGGTTAACTCTGCCTTTATCATCTATTTTGATAACTTTGACAATTACCTCTTGACCAATTGATAAGTGAGGTTCTATTGTTTCAATTCTTTCGTTGCATACTTGAGAAATGTGAACCATACCGTCTTTTCCGGGTGCAAGTTCAACAAAAGCGCCGATTGGGATGATTCTAACTACCTTGCCTTTTACTACCATGCCAACTTCAGGTTTAAAAGTAAGGTCTTTAATCATTTTAATTGCGATATCTGCACCTTCTTTATCATTTGATGTAACAGTTACAGTACCGTCATCTTGAATATCAATTTCAGCGCCTGACGCGTCAATTATGCTTCTAATCATTTTTCCGCCGGGTCCGATTACTGTTCCTATATCATCTTGCGGGATGGTTAGAGTATATAATCTCGGTGCAAAAGGTGATAAATCGGCTCTTGGTGCGCTTATTGCTTCTTTCATGCATTCCATAATGTGTAATCTGCCGTCTTTTGCCTGATATAGCGCACGTCTTAGCGTTTCGTTAGATATGCCTTTAATTTTCATATCCATTTGTAGAGCTGTAATACCTTCAGAGTTGCCTGTGACTTTAAAGTCCATATCGCCCAAGAAGTCTTCTATACCTTGAATATCCGTTAAAACAATATCTGTGTCGCCTTCTTTTATAAGTCCCATTGCAACGCCCGAAATCATACATTTAACGGGAACACCAGCGTCCATAAGTGCCATTGAGCTTGCACAAGTTGAACCCATTGAGGTTGAACCGTTTGACTCAAGGACATCGGATGTTACGCGAATTGCATAAGGGAATTCTTTTTCATCGGGAAGTGCAGGAACATTAGCACGCTCTGCCAAGTTTCCATGACCTACTTCGCGGCGTCCGGGGCCTCTTAGTGGTTTTACTTCGCCAACAGAGAAACCGGGGAAAATGTATTTGTGCATATAAGATTTTTTAAGAAGCGGGTCAACTCCGTCAAGCTCTTGAGCCATATTGGGACCTGCAAGAGTTGCACAGGATAGGATTTGTGTTTGACCCCTTGTAAATACCGCAGAACCATGAGCACGCGGAATAACACCGACTTCGCACCAAATAGGACGAACATCCGTAATTTTTCTGCCATCGGCACGAACGCCTTCATCTTTAATCATTGCACGCATTATTTTCTTTTCTAATGCTTTAAATTCTTCCGCAACAAAGTCGATGCCCGTTTCTTCCATCATTTTTTTAATCGGGTGTTCATCATCCAGTGCTTCAATTTTCTCTTTTACTATGTTTTTTGCTTCTTCAAGTTTGTTTTGTCTGTACTCTCTGTCAAAATTGTGATAAGCATCAACAATCATATCGTAAGTGTTATCTTTAATGATTTGAGCTAATTCTGATGTGTCATAAGGATTTACAAAGTTTTCTTTTTCAACTCCGCAAGCTCGTGCAAATTCAAGTTGAGCGTCGCACTGTTTTCTTATTTCAACTTGTGCAAATTCAACAGCTGCCATAATATCATCTTCGGTTACAAATTTGCAGCCTGCCTCAACCATAATAACACTGTCATGAGTTCCTGCTATAACGATATCCATATCAGATTTTTCGCACTCTTGGTGTGTCGGGTTGGCAATCATTTGACCGTCAATTCTACCGACACGAATTGCGCCTACAGGACCTTCAAAAGGTGCACCTGTTAGCATAAGAGCAGCTGAAGCACCAAGGATTGATAAAACATCGGGTTGATTTTTTTGGTCATAGCTGAATAATTGTGAAACAATTTGAACGTCGTTTCTGTAACCTTTTGGCCATAGCGGGCGTATCGGTCTGTCTATTAACCTTGAAACCAAAATTGCTTTTTCGCTTGAGCGGCCTTCTGTTCTTGTATATCCTCCGGGGATTCTGCCAATTGCAGACATTCTTTCTTCATAATCTATTAACAATGGGAAAAAGTCTATACCTACACGCGGCTCTTTACTTACTATCGCGTGGATAAAAAGCATTGTATCTTCGCATCTTACTGTAACGGATGATGTTGCCTGTTTTGCGTATTTGCCTGTTTCAATTGTTACAAGCTTATCGCCTATTGTAACTTCCATCCTTTTAACTTCCGGTTTTTCTGTCATCATTGTCATTTTCTTTTTTCTTTCTATGTTTTACACTTCTATATCTCAATTAAAATTTTATAACAAACACAACAAGATGAAAAGAAAAAAGTATTTTTTAAGCAAAAAAAAGAGGCGCTGTTGAATAGATTGTTGTCTATTTACCTGGAGTGCGCCTCTAAGAAATAAGATACGAAATTTATTTTATTAACCCGTCACCCTGACTTACTCTCCTGCCACCCTGACATGTTTTGAGTGTCTAATTTTCGTCACCCTGAACTTGTTTCAGGGTCTGATAAACTTTGTTTACCCTGTGTCTGTCACCC